>NZ_JAGFPF010000022.1:0-65093 GCF_025962695.1 Candidatus Symbiopectobacterium sp. NZEC135
CTACCAACTGAACGGAGCGAAACCTCATAACATAAATTCCTTTAACAGTGAGCGGCACCTGCGCCACCCCACGATCGCATGCGTGAGGGTTTGAGTCTCTGGCCGGAGAAAAGTGCCGTACAAGAGGGCAAGATTATCGTTGATTCTCACGGTAAGGGGAAGCGAGCGTTGGCGGCACAAACAGGCTCCCCGTCAGTAGGCATTCAGCCCTGTTACAGAGGCAGGACCGACTCAACCTCATGTTGAAAAACATAAGGGTCGGACAACAGGCCAAACTGTTCATCGTCAGGATAGGTGACGGCGACATGGTAATCTTCGCCCGCAAACGCTTTTACCGCCTCAATATCATGCCAATAGGTGGCGAGAAAGAAATGCTCCCAATCACCTTGCGTAACCCTTTTGACCGCGGCCCCCACATTGCCCGGTATGCTTCGGGAATGTTGAATCCCCGTGACCTCAAGGTGAGCAGCAAACCCCGCAGCGTGTGTAACGGGAACGCATCCATGCCATGTTCTTACGATCATTTTTCTACTCCAGCAAACGTGATTCCGATACCCTAACCGAAGCAACGCACCACAGAAAGGAATAATTGCCATCACATCAGCAATCAAAACAGGATGGGATGGGCGAAGGAAGACCACAGTGACCTTCCCTCTGGTTGATGGCGTTATCCCGCGCTCACCGCGCGAAACACGGTGAGGTCATAGTGATGCGGGAACAAATCGTCCAGCTCACCTTGGTGAGTAATGGCGATAACCGTACATGCCGGCAGCGCCTGTTTAAGCTCACTCAGCAACGCACGCGCCGCACCGTGATCGAGGCTGCTGGTGGCCTCATCCAGATAGAGCGTATCCGGTTTAGCGATCAACGCACGTGCGAAAGCCAGCCGCTGTTGTTCACCACCAGAAAAAATGCGATCCCAGTTATGCCGCTCTGCCAAACGATCGCACCACTCTCCGAGGCCAACCCGCTCCAGGGTGTGCTGCATTATGCTGACATCCTTAAGCGGCGGGTGCGGATAACACAGTACCTCCGCCAGCGTCCCCTGCCCCAAATAGCTTTTCTGTGGCAACAGTAGCGAGCGGCCCGCTTGCGCTTGCCACTGCCCGCGATAGTAGGGCCACAACCCGTTCAAGGTGCGCAGCAGCGTCGATTTACCCAATCCACTTGGCCCGGACAGTTTGCTCCAGCTTCCCGGCGCACAGTGCAGCGCCACGTCGTTTAACAGCGGGGTGCCCTGCGGCGTCGCAAACGAGAGGTTCTCGATACTCAGGCACTCGCCCACCTCCGGTGCCGCCTGTTGCGGCTGATGGCGATCGATTTCCTGCTTGAACTGGATCAAACGCTGGATGCTGGCGGAAAGCATGGTTATCTCCACATACATGTGAATAAACCAGCTAAGCGCGCCGTGCACCTGAGAAAATGCGCTGCGGATCTGCATCAGGCCACCGAGCGTCACCGTTTTGGTTAAAAAGGCCGGCAGTGCGGCAAAAATGGGCACAATCAGGCTGACGCGCATATAGCCGGAGGTGAAGAACCCCATATTACGCTTGGTGTCCATCAGTTGACGCCAACTGTGTGCGACCTCGCTAAAATGGCGCGCCAGGTAGGTTTTCTCCTGCGCTTCACCGCCATAAAGTGCGATCTGTTCTGCATTGTCGTGTTTACGCAACAGTGCGGCGCGGAAATTCGCTTCTGAACGCTGTCGGGCATAGCTGATGCCGTGCAGTTTTTTCCCCACCACGTGCGTAATCAAGGTCCCCACCACGGTGTAGATGATCACCACCCACACCAGATAGCCGGAGATCGCCCACTCACGGCCAAACAGGGTAAAGCGTTGCACGCCAGAGAGTTGCCACAGGATTACCATAAACGACGATAGCCGACCCGCATTGATGAGAAAGGCGACCACCATGCTGACCAGCTTGTCAGTGAACAGATTGATATCTTCGGCAATACGCTGGTCCGGGTTATCGATTTTCCCGGTTAACGACATGCGATAGAAGGTGCATTTTGCCAGCCAGCTATCAACAAATTGTGCAGTCAGGGCGCTACGCCAACGGATCACCAGCAAGCTGGTAAACCAGTCCTGATACACAAAAACGCCGATATAGAGCAGGATGTAAATCGTGTACTCTTTCATCAAGCCAAACAGCTTGCTGCTGTCGTAGGTGCCGAGCGTGTCGTAAAACACCCGACTCCATTCGTTGATCTGTACGTTGAGGTAGACGATGCCGAAGCCCATGGAGACAGCAACGGCCAGCAGTGACCAGGCGCGCCAACTGCGCCATCCGCCCCAGAAGGGGCGGCACAGTGCCCATAATGCACTCATAGGGCGCCATCTCCTTGCAACGCGGTATCAGCGACGCTGCCCACGGTTTCCGCCTCTTCACGCGGCAATGACAGTAACAGCACGCGGTTAGCCGGGTTGAGCAGTTTGGCCGCCATCGCGCGTACCCCGTCCAACGTCACCGCCTGAGCAAGGTTCGCCACTTCGCTCAGATATCGCGGATCGCCGTAGTGGCGATCGCTCAGTATCAAGCGCCGCTGCTGGGTGGTGAAATCATTGTTACGCCCCTGCTCCGCTCGGATAAATTGCTGACGCTGCTGTTCAACATCGTCTGCGGTAATCCGTTGTGGCAAGCTCGCCAGCACCTGTTCAGCGCGCTGCCACAGTTCATGGCCCCGCTCAGGAGAAGCGGTAAAGCTTATCTCTGTCTCGATACGCTGTGCCTTGTCTGCCAACTCGCTGTCAAGACGCATACGGTAAATACCCAGCGCCTCATCGCGCAGGCTGTTTTTGAGATATTTGTTTGCCAGATTGCGCGCAATGCTAACCTGCACAGCGGCCTGTGGCGTCCAGGGTTGTTCGGTGTAACTCCAGGCCCGCACTTCTGAACGTGGTTCGATATTCAACGCCACCGTTGCTTCACGAGTGCCAGCCAGTGCCCGATGTGACGCGATGTCTGGCTGGGTAGCACGTGGCAATGACGCCAGATAACGCTCCACCAGCGGCAAGAACGTTTCTGCCGGTTGGTTCGCCATCAGGTAGTAGGTTACCGGTGTGCTTACGGTCTGTTGCCATTGGGTGAGCAACATCGGCGCAGTCACCGCACGCAATTGTTCCTGAGTCGGTTCCTGATACGCAGGTTGCCCAAAGCGCAAGCGCGTCACTTCTCGCTGACGCAGATCGCCTGCCGACCGGCTGCGGTTGGCGCGTTGTCGCATCAGGGATGCCAGGCTGTCTTTCATGACGCTGGCATCAACGCCCGCCTGCGTGTTCATTGCATGATAAAGCTGGAACAGCGACTGCGCCTGTTTCAGCGTGGCCAGACCGGTAATCTGCAACTCATCCGCGCTTTGGCTGACGTTGAACGACACCGCTTGCGTTTGTTTCCAGTCACGCAAATTCTCCGCACGCCAGCCCTGAGGGCCGCTCTGCGCCACAATCTGGCTGGCAATTTGTGCCTGCCACGGGTTGAGCGTTTTCGCCATAAACCCGGTATTGCTGTAGGCCGACAGGTAAAACTTGTCGTGGGCCAGCGGGGTACGCAAGTACACCACGCGATCGCCGTTAGCAAGCTGCCATTGCTCCACCTGCTGCTGCGGGAAGTGCTGCACCGCCGTGCGTTTACCCGCCGTGGTGACCACTGGCAGTTCCGGCACCACTTTCGCTGAAGGCAGCGGTGCGGGCGCAAGATTAACGGCACCGGCTTTTTGTAGCTCAGCGGCTATCGCCGTTACCGTCGGTAGGGTAAACGGCGCATCGCCTGGCACGCTGAATTGCACCAACGTATCCGACGCGGTCAGCCAACGTTGCAAATGACGACTCACGTCTTGCGGCGTGATAGTCGGCAGCAGCGTCAGAGCATCACGACCAATCTGTTGCGCGCTGACATAGGGTTTGCCTTGCAGCCAACCCACCGAGAGTTGCTGCACCCAATCGGAAAACTCGCGTGATTCCGCACTGGCAACCATCCGATTGGCGGCCTGTCGGATATCGTTTTTCAGCTCGACAATGTCGCGTTCGCTCAGCGGATAACGCTTAACGCGCTCGATCTCTTGCAGCAGCACTGGCAACGCCGCCTGATGCTCGCCCGGGATCACGTCGGCAAAAAAACCCACCGCAACCGTGGTTTTACCAATGTCCGACTTACGCACCACCAGACTGTTCACGCTGTCCGGCAGATGTTCGCTTTGGCGGCGCAGTTGACGCTGCAACGCGTTGGTGGCGAGCTGATCCAGCAAGCGGTGACGCATCCCCTCCAGACCGAGATTTTTACTCTGCGGATCGTTGAGACGAAACACAAAGGCAATCTGGCTGGCACCGCTTTCGCTGTCCTGCAAGCGCACCACGTTCAGCTGTTTTTTCAGGTGCGGTTCGTAGTAGTTACGGGCAGGAAGCCTCGCGTTAGGCAACGCGCCAAACTGGCGGGCGATCTCCGCGGCCACCTCTTGCGGAACGATATCGCCAATCACCATCAGGCGCATGTTGGACGGGTGATACCAGCGCTGATAAAAGTCCTGTAGCTGGGTGGCAGGCATGCGAGTAATGCTGGATTCCGTACCGATCACCGGGCGATCGGGATAGCGTGACCCTTGGCGTATCGCTTGCACCCGCTGCTGATTCATGCGCTCGGCAACACCCAGCTTGCCACGCCACTCCTCCAGAATAATTTTGCGCTCATCGTCCAGATCGCTTTGCCGCAGGCTGGCATGGCCGACCATTTGGCTCAGCGCCGCCAGCGCCAGCGGCAGATCGCGCTTACCCGCAGGCGGACTCATCATGTATTGGGTGCGCTCATAGTTGGTCATGGCGTTGTAATGCTGCGCACGAATCCAGCCCTTTTGATGCAGCATGTTCGCCACGCCGCTCGGGTACGCTTCACTGGCACGGAACACCATGTGCTCAACCATATGCGCTACGCCGGATTGCGTATCGGTTTCATCCACGGAACCGGCCTCCACGGCCAGTCGAATGTCTACACGCTGTTTCTGACCTTCCAGCGGCACCAACGTGTAGTGCAGGCCGTTAGGCAACGTGCCGGTGGTAATGTGCGGCAGCGGACTTTTTATCTCCGCAGCAGATAGGGCGGCGCTTAAAAAAAATGCGCCCGCCAGCCAATAGCTCACTGTGTTTTTCATTGTTTTTCTTCTTACCAGGAATAGGTCACATCGACCCAAAACTGACGGCCCAAGCCGTAGTTGGAACCGGTTCTGTTAGCGCGGTTAAGTACGTTAAGCACGTCTACGCCGACTTTGACGTTCTGTTTACCGACCGGCTGGGTGTAGGTGACACGCCAGTCCAAGTTCACGTTGGAACCCGCCTGTTTTTCTGAATAGATATCGACAGGGCCTTCATAGCCTTCACAGGCCGGTTGACCAGCGCAGATCAGGCTGCCGTCGGAGGTAACCTCTTTATAGCCTCCTACGTAGTTAAGACGCTGCGTCCAGTCCAGACGCCATGCGGGAATTTCGGTGTTCAGTTCAACAAATGTAACCCAAGGGCGGTTAAAGTCATCAGCAGGACGATCGATAGCACGCATGAATTTACCTTTGTAAATTATGTGTTTATCAACATCCACTTCGTCATCGTAAGCCGTGTTGGACGAGTTGGTTTTTTGGATACTCCCCCCCACGCTCCAGTTGAACAACATGGAATTCCACTCAAAGGGCGCAATGGGTTTAACCACCAGGCTGTAGGTATCAGAATCCATTTTGCCGTTGTTGGTTAGCGAGTAGGTTTTGCTGCCGGGTGTTTTTTCTGAAGCAAACTGATCCTTACCTTCACGCCCCACCCACTTCAGCGTCCATACCGTGTCATAGATACGCTGCTGTATACCGAACGTCAGTTCATCGCTGTACGGAGTGCGTAATGAGGTGTAGTTATAGTTCACTTCATTAAGTGCCTTATCGTACACCCACTCACCGGGCACATTACCCGCAGTGGCGACTCCCGTGGAGCTACACGAGCCGTTGGCATTGACGTGCTCGGCTCGGCACTCGGTGTAACCGAGCCTACGGGCAGAGCGCAGCTTATAAGCCAATACGTTACCGGCATAGTAGCGGTTAGCCCCACCGAACAGCTCCGTAGAACGATCGCCCCACAGGTCATAGCTGGCGCTTAAGCGAGGCGAAATATTGGTGTTTTTCATGTAGTCGTCATAATCGACTCTGACACCCGGTACGGCGGTAAGACGCTGGAAACGCAAGGTATCTTGCAGATAGGCTTCGTAGGTATTGGTCGAGACATCCACGTTCGAGACATCATACACATTGCGTTTGTAATGATATTGTTCACCGCTGATACAGGCGGTGTCTCCCGCACAATTGACCAGCGTGGTGCGCTTCGAACTGAGATAGCCGTAGCTGGCGCTATCACGTTGGTATTTTGCTGACGCGATCTCTGCGCCGTATCCCACGTCAACGCGGTGCTGTATTCCCAGCGTTGAGAAGGCTTTCAATTCCCACTCCTGTTTCAGCGTCAGACCTTGTTGTGCGGTTTTAATGGTGCCATAGCCCCCTTCCTGAGCCGCTGTACCTGTAAAGCCAGACACCCAGTCAATGCTGGGCGTTTTGTACCAGTAATAGAAATTCTGCTCTTTGTTGGTAATGGTATTTTCGTTCTGTTTCCAGGCTAACTTGGTGGAAACCTTCCCGAGCGCATTGCGGTTATCCCAGACCAGATTGGTCGTGTAGCCACCTCCCTCGTTGGTAAAGTTGCCATTTTTGATATCAGAGCGGACAAAGCTGGAGGAATGGGGAGAATACTGCACGGTCATGGTCAGTTGGTTACGTTCATTCACATCCCACGCCCCGCGCAGCATATAGTTTTCTGAAGAACGCTGCTGATCTTCCCATTTACCCATGTATCTGTGATAGAAGGGAATATCCGATTCTTTGCGCACGTAAGCAAACATCAATGCGGCATTGTCAGCCAACGGTTGGCTGACCATCAGATTATAAAAATTTTTGGCAAATTTGGGCTGTTTATTCAATGTCGTTGGCGAATCAAACGACTTCTGGAGCGCCTCCGACATGTGGTATTTGGTCCAGGCAGAGCGAGTAGCACGGTAGCCAATGGAGCCTGACGCTTCGGTAAATGAGGGGCGTTTTAGCTTCGCATCAACCACACCACCGGTAAATTGACCATATTTCGCGGAGACATTGCTATCATAGACAGACAACGACTCAATCAGGCTGGTATCCACCCAAAAGGCTTCAGGATGCCCGGAAGGGAAATCCGCCGCACTGTTGCCGTTGGCGGTAGCATCAACCTTGCCGACGTTCACACCGGGGTTCAGGCGATCGTTGTTAGAGAAGCCATCAATCATAAAATTGTTGTTATAGAACTTCTCGCCGTGGAAGGACACCACATCCGGTGCCAGTTCCCCTGGGGTCTGACTGTTACGCGATGACTCGGAAAACTGCACGTTAGGGTTAGTGCGCAGCAGCTCGGTAATATTACCGTTCACCACCGGCTTTTTTGCGATATCTTCCGCCGTCAGTTGTTGGCTACCGATATCCATCGGCCCTGGCGTTACCTGCGCCTGAACCGTAATCACATCCCCGCGATGCGGCTCTGCGGCGGCAGAGGTCGCGGCGTCATCCTGCGCAGGCGCTGCATTCACTTGCGCCAACGGACGAATAATAAAGCCCTTGCCATCGTCGGTCGGTTCCGCGTACAGGTTGGTGCCGCGTAGCAGCGCTTCCAGCGCCTGTTCCACACTGTAGCTGCCGCTCAGTGCCGGTGCCTGTTTGCCCGCCACCAGTTGACTGTCTGCACCAAAGTTAACGCCGGTTTGCCGTGCTAACTGCATCAGCGATTTTTCCAAGGACTGCGCGGGCAACTGAACCGTGCTGACCGGAGCCGCATGCGCCATCCCGGCGCTTAATGCCACAGTCAAAACAACCTGCGGCCAACACTTCCCCTGCTGCGTGATAAAAATGGACATGAATACGAGTTCCCTGCCTGCTGCTATTTTTGATTTCTACTGACGATGACGTCAGGCAGCAAAAATCGGGCAGGGTAAAACGAAAATAATTTTAATAATCATTCTCATTATTTAATAAGAAATTGATTTTATGAGAGTTATTTTTTACTGCCGATCAACACCACGGTATCGACAGGTTGCCGATAGGAGAGTGGAAGAGACTGACTGAGTAACGAGAGGGCGCGGCCGGTATCATCCAGCGGCAGGACGCCGGTAAAACGCAGTTTATCCAGCATGCGCCGATCGCGCGGGTCCTGATAGATTACGCCACGGTGATAACGACGCAGTTCATCAAGCACCTCGTTCAAGGGCGCATTTTCAAACACCAACTGGTTGTGCAGCCAGCCCGCTTCTGCTACGCCGTCTTGCACGTCATCCAGCAACGCATACTGTGTGAGGCTGACCTGCTGACCGGCCTTCAGATCAACGCTGACCGCAGGATCGCCCTGCGCAGTGACGCGAACGCGAGACTCTTCCACATGCACTCGGGTTTCGTCTCCGATTTCGCGCACGCTATAGCGCGTACCCAGCGCTTGGGCAGACGCCTGTAGACTGCGAATCACAAACGGACGCCCGGCCGGATCTTTTGCTACCTGTGCGTAGGCTTCCCCTTGCACCAGTTCCACCGTGCGTTGCCGGGTATCAAAGTGCAGATTAACCGCAGAGTCGGTGTTTAACGTCAGTACGCTGCCATCATCCAGCGTCAGGCGACGGATCTCACCGACTGCCGTGTGCTGATCCGCCAACCAGTAGCGATAAGGCAGTTGACTGGCAAGCACGCCCACAAGCCCCAGCGCCAAGGCCAAAGAGAAGAAACGTTGTGGACGCGTCTTACGCTGCGTGGCGGCAGGTGTCAGCGACGCACTGGACCAGAGTTGCTGCATCTGGCGATAAACTCGCTCGTGGCGTGCATCCTGCTCGCACCAGCGCTGCCATTCAGCAGCACGGGTGGCATCCGCCGTCGGGTCTTCCTCGGGTTCGGAAAAGCGGATGAGCCACTCAGCGGCCTGCTGCTGGATACGCGCTAACTCAGCTTTCTGGCTCATCGCTGTCCAGACTGAAGATGCGGGTGTGGAAATGGATCATGGCTTTTGCCAGATACTGTTTAACGCTGCTTTCACTCACGCCCAACGTAACGGCGATATCGCGATAGGAATAGCCTTCAACGCGCGCCATAACAAACGCGCGCTGCACTTTTTCATCCAACTCTTCATTGAGGATATGCAGCGCTGTAGCCACTAACTGACTGATTGCCACACGCTGCTCGGCAGACTGCTCTTCTGCCCCCTCCGCCAATTGCGCCAGCGCCGCCAACGCATCCTCTTCCAGTTTGCGCTTACGGAACTGGTCGATCATCACGTGGTTGGCGGTGACCATCAGGTAAGCGCGCGGATTACGGATCGCTTCAGGCTCCGCCAGCGTCAGCAGTTTGAGGAAAGTATCGTGGGTGAGATCTTCCGCCAGATGGCGGCAACCGGTTTTTTTACTGAGCCATCCGCGCAGCCATCCCTGATGGGAGTGGTAAAATACGCTCCAGAATGTCGTTAGCTGCGTCATAGTCGGTGACAATAGAAATACCGCAAAGATTAATTGATACTCATTATCATCTAAGCGAATCGAGCGACGCAACAGTTTTTAAACAACAAGCCAAAAAACCAACAATATACCCTAAATAATTCGAGTTGCAGGAAGGCGGCGACGCAGCGAATCCCCAGGAGCATACTCAAGTATGTGACTGGGGTGAGCGAGGAAAGCCAACGCACCTGCAACTTGAAGTATGACGGGTATAGCAATTAGTATTCTTGATCTTCGATGAGACGTTTCCCCAGCGTGACGGAATCTACGATATCGTAGTTCAGCTTCTCATACATGCCGATCACCGTATCATTGTCCTGCCGCACCATCAGGTGGATTTTGGGGCAACCGCGTGCGATCAGTTTTTTTTCCAGCCTGCTGATCAATGCGTTAGCGATGCCACGCCCGCGAAAATCGGGATGCACACCCAGATAATAGGCCGATCCGCGATGACCGTCATACCCGCCCATCACTGACCCCACAATTTCACCGCCCACTTCGGCCACCAAAAACAGGGAGGCGTCGTGATTCAGTTTGCGCTCAATATCCATTTCTGGATCGTTCCAGGGGCGCAGCAGATCGCAACGTTCCCATAGGGTAATCACTTCTTCAAAGTCATCTTGTCTGAATACGCGGATTTCCATGGGATCCCCCCGTTGATCGCTAAGGAAAATCTGATTATCGCGTGATCTCGCGCAGACGCAATATCAATTTGCTGCCATCCCCCCTCTCAGCCCTTCGGCAGCAGGAAAGCCAACACCTCACGGTTGTGACAGGCTATACTGGTAGCCCCTTTGTTATAATGGATTTGCGAACACCGTCATGAGCCAGCCTGATATTTCCGCCGTAAAATCCTTTTTACTTACGCTGCAAGACACGCTGTGTCAGCACCTTGCCGCCGCAGATGGCAAGCACGGCTTTAATGAGGAGCGCTGGCAACACGCCGCTGGCGGCGGCGGACGCAGCCGGGTGCTGACCCAGGGCGCGGTGTTCGAACAAGCAGGCGTCAACTTCTCTCACGTGATGGGCGCAACACTCCCCCCTTCGGCCAGCGCGCACCGGCCCGAGCTTGCCGGACGCCGCTTTCAGGCCATGGGTGTTTCGCTGGTTATCCATCCGTTAAATCCGTATGTGCCCACCAGCCACGCCAATGTGCGCTTCTTCGTGGCGGAAAAAGAGGGTGAAGCGCCGGTATGGTGGTTTGGCGGTGGGTTCGATCTCACCCCGTTCTACGGCTTTACCGAAGACGTCGTACACTGGCACCAAACCGCGCACGATCTCTGCCAACCGTTTGGTGACGACGTGTATCCGCGTTACAAAAAGTGGTGCGATGATTACTTTTTCCTCAAACACCGTAACGAGGCGCGTGGCGTCGGCGGACTGTTTTTCGATGACTTGAATACGCCGGATTTCACCACCAGCTTTGCATTTATGCGCGCTGTCGGAAACGGTTTTCTCGACGCTTACCTGCCGATCGTCGCGCGCCGTGCCGCATTGCCCTGGGGAGAGCGTGAACGCCAGTTTCAACTCTATCGCCGTGGGCGCTACGTTGAGTTTAATCTGGTGTGGGATCGCGGCACACTGTTTGGCCTACAAAGCGGCGGGCGCACCGAATCCATCCTGATGTCGATGCCACCGCTGGCGCGTTGGGAATACCAATACCAACCGGAGCCGGACAGCCCGGAAGCCGCACTTTATCGTGATTTTTTACCGGTAAAAGCGTGGTTAGCCAAGGATCCTACATGAACGAAAATACCCACGCAGAACCGCAAATTTGGGTAGATGCTGATGCCTGCCCTAATGTGATTAAAGAGGTGCTGTATCGCGCGGCCGATCGTACCCAAACCCGTGTCGTTCTGGTCGCCAATCAGTCGCTGCGCACGCCGCCGTCACGTTACATCTCATCAGTGCGCGTTGCCGCCGGGTTTGACGTGGCGGATAACGAAATCGTGAAACGCGTCAACGCTGGGGATTTGGTGATCACCGCCGATATTCCACTGGCAGCAGAAGTGCTGGAAAAAAAGGCCGTGGCGCTCAACCCGCGCGGAGAAACCTACACGCCCGCCACTATCCGAGAACGGCTGACCATGCGCGATTTTATGGATACGCTGCGCGCCAGCGGTGTTCAAACCGGTGGACCGGATGCCCTCAACCAGAAAGATCGCCAGCGTTTTGCCAACGAGTTGGATAAGTGGCTGCGCCAACGGCGTTAATACACGGATAAAAAAACAGCCCGGCATGCCGGGCTGTTTGCTGTAGGCCACGTTGATGTTATTACAGCGGCTGGGTCTGCGCTTCCACCACGGCCAGCGCTACCATGTTGACGATACGCCGTACCGAGGCGATCGGCGTCAGGATGTGCACCGGTTTGGCAACGCCCATTAGCACCGGTCCAACCGTCACCCCTTCAGACGAGGAAACGCGCAGCAGGTTATAGCTGATACGCGCCGCTTCCATGTTCGGCATAATAAGGATATTGGCAGAGCCTTTTAACGGACTGTCCGGCATTTGCTCGCGGCGGATCGCTTCCACCAGCGCGGCATCGCCGTGCATCTCACCGTCCACTTCCAGCTCCGGTGCCAACCTGTTGATCAACGCCAGCGCCTCACGCATTTTGCGTGCAGTCGGTGAGTTTGAGGTGCCAAAGTTGGAGTGTGACAACAGCGCGACTTTTGGCTCAATACCGAAACGACGCACGGTGTGCGCGGCCATCAGGGTGATTTCTGCCAGTTGCTCAGGCGTTGGGTCAGGGTTGACGTAAGTATCAGCAATAAAGGTGTTACCGCTCGGCAGCAACAGGGCATTCATGGCCCCCGCCACGTGTGCGCCGTCACGATAACCCAGCACCTTCTCGACCACCTCGAAATGTTCTTCATAGGTGCCGATGGTGCCGCAGATCATCGCATCCGCTTCACCGCGTTCCACCATGATGGCGGCAATCACCGTCGGGTTGCGGATCACTTCGCGCTGCGCGGTTTCCTGCGAGACGCCACGGCGTTTCATCAACGCATAATATTCCGACCAGTATTCCTTGAAGCGCGGATCGGATTCGTTGTTCACCACCTCAAAATCTTTACCGATGGTGATTTGCAGGCCGAGTTTTTGCAGGCGTTTCTCGATAACGCCGGGACGTCCGATCAGAATAGGGAAAGCCAGCCCCAGCGTCACCAGCTCTTGCGTGGCGTGCAGCACGCGCGGATCTTCCCCTTCAGCAAACACCACGCGTTTCGGCTGCTGGCGTGCCTGAGAGAATATCGGCTTCATAAACAGGTTGGTTTTATAAACAAACTGCGTCAGTTTTTCGATATAGGCATCAAAGTCAGCGATAGGGCGCGTCGCTACGCCTGAATCCATCGCCGCTTTTGCCACCGCAGGCGCAATCTTGATGATCAAACGCGGGTCGAAAGGTTTCGGGATCAGGTATTCAGGTCCGAACGACAACTCCTGATCGCCATACGCCGAGGCCACCACTTCACTCTGCTCCGCCAATGCCAAATCAGCAATGGCTTTTACGCACGCCAGCTTCATCTCTTCGTTGATGGTGGTTGCGCCCACATCCAGTGCGCCACGGAAAATAAACGGGAAGCACAGTACGTTATTCACCTGGTTCGGGTAGTCAGAACGTCCGGTACAGATAATGGCGTCCGGGCGCACCGCTTTGGCTAACGGCGGCAGAATCTCCGGTTCCGGGTTCGCCAGCGCCATGATCAGCGGACGCGGTGCCATGGTTTTTACCATGTCCGGCGTCAATACGCCGGGGCCGGAACAGCCCAGGAAGATATCGGCATTGGGGATCACGTCACCCAGTTTGCGCGCACCGGTGTCTTCCACCGCGTAAATCGCCTTGTTCTCTTCCATGTTGGCGTCACGACCTTTGTAGATCACGCCGCGTGAGTCACACACCACGATGTTGTGTTTCTTCAGCCCCAGCGCCACCAACAAATTCAGGCAGGCAATGGAGGCAGCCCCCGCGCCGGAAACCACCAGACGCACGTCAGAGATGTTTTTCTCCACCACGCGCAGGCCGTTCAACACCGCCGCTGTACAGATGATCGCCGTGCCGTGCTGATCGTCATGGAACACCGGAATCTTCATGCGTTCACGCAGTTTCTTCTCGATGTAGAAGCACTCCGGCGCTTTGATATCTTCCAGGTTGATGCCACCAAACGTCGGCTCCAGCGCGGCAATCACGTCGATCAGTTTATCCGGGTCCAGTTCGTCCACTTCGATATCGAACACATCGACGCCGGAGAATTTTTTAAAGAGAACGCCCTTACCTTCCATCACCGGTTTGCCGGCCAATGCGCCAATGTTACCGAGGCCAAGCACCGCCGTTCCGTTGGAGATCACCGCGACCAGGTTGCCGCGTGCGGTGTATTTGTAGGCAGCCAGCGGATCTTCGGCGATTTCAAGACAAGGTGCAGCAACGCCCGGAGAGTAGGCCAACGCCAAATCGCGTTGGGTCGCTAGCGGTTTAGTGGGGGACACCTGAATCTTCCCCGGCACCGGATACTGGTGAAAATCCAATGCGCTCTGTTTGAGTTGTTCATCCATTGTTGCATCCCTTATAGGCTTTTGTTGTCGTGACGTAGGGCGGCGAGTCTATCCCAGGCAGACAAGGAGAGGTGAACGCCGTAAGAAGTTCAATCATTTCTCTTGGTATAAGATTCGAGCATGGCAAAAACTACAAGTGAATGCAGGTTAATATAGTTAATTTATCTGCTTGTTTTTTGCGCATACTGTCACGTTATCGCGAACTGGATAACGTATTGCTAACCTACGGGCAAAAAGCAGACGTAAAAATCAACCAAAAGCGGTGATAAATCATTCGGATACCGGACAGCGCAGCGCTGCTGCCCGGCAGAAGAAAGTACCCTATTGGGTCATATTGAGGATGGTGCGGATGTTCGAGGCGCTGGTAGCGATAATATCGATAGCACCGGTGCGTAACGCGCCCAATATTGCCAACGCTTTGGTGTTTTCCGAAGCAATGGCAATCACGCAGGGAATATTGCGCAGCTCCTCAATGCTGACGCCAATCACCCTGTCATGCATCACAGTATCAATGTGCTGCCCCTGCGCGTTAAAAAAGTCATAGCCAGCAATATCGCCAATCACGCCCTGGTTAAGGCTGGCATCAACAATTTCCTGCGGCGAGAACCAGCCCAGTTTTACCATGTAGCTGTTTTCATTCATGTCGCCAATGCCCACCAGCGCGATATCCGCCTTACGGGCGCGATCCAGCGTCTCCTTGATGGTGCCGTTCTGCATAAAGGCTTGCTTGAGGGCGCGGTTTTCCACGTAAGCCGGCGCGTAAAGCGTTTCACTGCTACCGCCAAATTTCTTCGCCAGACGGCGACTGATATGATCGGCGTTGATCGCATCGCCGGGGCGGTGCGTGCCACCGATCCCGCAGATAAATTTGCAGTGGCGCTCAGTCACGTTTCCCACGTGGTCCGCTACGCCAGACACATTACGCCCCTGTCCGACCGCAACCACCGTACCATCCTTCAGCGTCACCGCCAGATGGTTGGAAACCAATGCCGCCACCTGACGTCGCTGTTCTTCTTCATCAGGGTGATCGAGCGCGATCAGCGCACGTTTGATAGGAAAACGCTCCAGAAGTTGCTGCTCCAAGCGGGTACTGAACACCGGATGGTAGCGAACGTTGATCTCGACAATGCCCTCTTCTTTAGCACGCTTGAGCAAACGCCCTACTTTGATGCGCGAAATGCCGAATTTCTTCGCGATCTCCTCCTGGGTAATCTCGTCCTGGTAATAGGCCACGGCGATTTCCGTCAGTAGTTCGTTATCCTGAGATCCTGATTGTTTTTCCATTCGGTAATATTGTCCTTACGCAAAGGGTAAGCGTGCCTGGGCAGACGCGGCCCTGTCGGCAACCGCCGATCATCATTAACAATTGTTGCACGCCGCAAGTCAGGGCTCAACTCCGGCAACCAATCTCCTGATAATAGTCACGTCATTGCCTAAAAACAGTGATGCCGCAAACCCGCATAAGCGGGCTTGCGGCGGTTCCACATCATTGATGCGCTTCAGGCATTAGCGCTCAATGGCATCAATCTTCAGCATTCTGGCGATCACCAGATCCAGCTCTTTTTGATCGAAGATCTTTTTCCAGTCCGGTTTGATAATGTTTTCTTTGCCGTACTCGATGGCGATCATGCAAGCATCGGAGAACGGGTTGGTGCTGCGGAACGCCACTGCCAGCGCGATTTGAATGTGACCATAGAGCATCGCTTCCGCCGCGGCTTTCGGCACGCCGATGGTATTAACGGTTTCATCCAGCGCTTCTTTCATCAGCGTGCCTACCATACAGGCCACGGTTTCAACCAGCGTCGGTTCCAGATAAGCCAACTGTTTTACTGTCACCCAGTGCACGTCGATCACCGGGCCATACATGACTTTCACCACCTCGGCCAGCACGGCCTTCTGCTGGTCGCTGCCTGCTTCATAGGAAGCGGCCACGTGCTGAGGCGCGGCCACGCCGCCAAACGCGTCGGCATGTTCTTCTGGTGTGAAACGATCGAGGAATACCGAAGGGTGGCAAGGGTGTGCGACCGCGTAATCGATATCATCACGTTTGGCGATCAAATTGGCGTAGGCCGCAGCCGGGTCGAGCGTTAACAGAATCGCACCGCGTTTCATTTGCGGCACCACCTGCGCGGAAACCACTTTCAGCGCAATATCAGGGACGGCAAGGATCACCACGTCACTGTCAGGAATAACCTGCTCAGCCACTGCCAACTCGCGCCCTGCGGCAATGACCTGCTCCTGCGCGCGTGGCGAATTCTCACAGTAAAACACCTGATAGGCACTTTTCTGGAAATTGGCAGAGATACGCATGCCCATTTTGCCACCAGCGCCCAGTACCGTAATCGTTTTTAATTCTGTTGTCATGATCGTTACTCCTCGGATTTGGAATGCATTTTCGTTCAATAAAAAAGGTTATCGCTGCCCTGCCTGCGGATTATGGGCAAAAAGAAAGTTCAGGCTTTGTGTGGTCCAGGCGGCTTCCTGGCGGCAGGTCTCTTCCGGTGAGGATTGCCATGGAAGCCAGTGCTCAACCACCTGATTGATGTGTCGCTCATTGGGACGAACCGCGTTTTGCAGGTGGTCGTAGTCGAGCAACCCGGTGCCGAGCGGGCTACCGGAATAGGTAAACCCTACCCAACCGTTCTGGCGCGCAAAGGCAAAATCTTTGATGTGCAGGTTCACCACGCGTCGCGCCGTCATGTCGATAACGTCACACGGATGCTCCAACGCCGCCACGCAGTTTCCCGGATCGAGACAAATGCCCAATGCTGGGCTGTCGATCGCATCAACGACGTCAAGTAGAGTGCGGGTTTTTACCTGCTCGTAAGTTTCCAGCCCGAACTGCACGCCCTGCTGCTCTGCCTGCGGCACAATGATCCGCAGCAGTTCGCGCGCTTCATCCGGTGTGGGCTGGTGCGTCACGCTGTTAAACATGGTGCGAATAAAGCGGACATCCAGTGCCTGAGCCAGCGTCAGGTAACGCGTTAAATGCGCGGTCTCCAGCCCACGCGTACCAAGTTCCAGTTGAAGGGATAAATCCTCGGCGCGCTGACGCAGCTTTTCCAGTTCAGCGAATGACAGCGCTTCCACCGGTGGGTAATCACAAATCTGAAACACCGTTGCGCCCGATTCTGCCGTGTGATCCAACATCGCCTCCAGCCCCATCGGGTCTGGAACGCGGGAGGACATGCGCCAGAAAAAAGCGTAAGTGCTTAAACCAATAGCCACGGTAATCTCTCCTTTCTGCGTATTTTTATTGCTGTGGGCACAGCGCCAGCGCTTCATCCATAATGGCGTTGAACGCCGCCGGATCGTGAGCGAAGCGCCCTAAAAACAACCCATCAACCGCAGGCCCAAGCTGACTCAGTAACCCAGGTCCGGCGCTGCCCCCGTAAATCACTCTGCCGTCGCGCACGCCCGTCGCCGTAGAAAGCTGCTGTTTCAGCGCCTCGCAGACAAGGCTGATGTCTCCCGTTGGTGCGGGTTCTGCACTGCCGATCGCCCATTGAGGCTCATAAGCTACAACGACCTGCCCCGTTAACTGCTGTTGCTGTGCACAGTTAAGCGCGCTGGTTAACTGAGCCTGGCAGATGGCTATCGCCTGCTGCACGCTGCCGCGCTGCTCTTCGCCAACGCAGAGCACAGGGGTCAGCCCGTTGCGCCAGGCCGCCGCGGTTTTAAGGGCAATATGCTCATCGGTTTCACCAAAATAGCGACGCCGTTCCGCATGCCCGACTTCTACATAGCGGCACCCCATTTCATGCAACAGTGTGCCGCTGACTTCCCCGGTGAAGGCGCCGTTATCCGCCCAGTGCAGGTCTTGCGCCCCGACATCGACGACAGAATCAGCGAAAAGAGAGACAGCGGGGGCCAACGCAGGAAAGGTTGGCAACACAAACAACCTGACCTGCGCCACCGACGCCAGCGGATGGCGCTGCACAATGGCGTGGATGCGTTGGCACCAGTCCACGGTTTGCTGGTAGCCAAAATACATTTTCAGGCTGACACCCAGCGTGATAACGCGTTCGTGACTCCCCGGTTGGCTCATTGTGCTTGTGTCTCCTGTACCGCAGGGCGCTCGGTCTGGCCCTGATTCAACACGGCCGCTACCACATTCAGGATCATTGCCAGCGAAATCGCGCCCGCATCCGGTGTGCCCAGACTTTTTTCTGCCAAAGGACGCGCACGACCAATTTTGGGACGCAGTTGCGCCGTGGCATCCGCCGCCTGTTGTGCCACCTGCGCGGCGTTCAACCAGGCCTGCGGCAACGCCTCTCCCGCGTTGACACGCTGCGTCAACGCTTCACTGAACGGCAACAGGGCATCGACCAGCGTTTTGTCGCCCGCTTTCGCCTTACCGAAATGCATAATGCCTTCTGCTGCCTGACGAATGCCGAGGGCAACGCGCGCGCCATCCGGTTTTGCGCTGTCGCCCAGCGCCGTACCCAGTGCGTTGAGCGCTACGCCCCAAATGGCGCCGGACGTGCCCCCGGCCCGATCGGCCCAGGCATCCGCCGCACGCTGCAATAAGGTGCCAGCGCCCGCCTGTCTTCCCAGCATGCTGGCGGCCGTTTCCGCCGCGGCTACCACGCCGCGCTCCATGCCAATACCGTGATCGCCATCGCCTGCCACGGCATCAATGCGGCCCAGTTCATCGACATTCGCCACAATGACATCACGCGCCGCCGCCAAGGCAGCGGCAACACACTGCGCCGCCTCGCGCGATGCCGGGGTTGCTTCAGGAATACTGTCCTGCTCGACGTTGAATTCGCACTCCTCGCGCGGTTCAGCGACCGTCATGCTGCCTTTGCGGAACGCGGGCGTATTGGCAGGCGCACGCCAGAAGCGCTCCAGTTCCTCATCCAGCCAGAACAGGGTGAGTGAAAGCCCAGCCATATCAAAACTGGTCACCAGCTCACCCACCTCTGGCTCAACGATGGTGAGCCCTTGTGCCGTCAGCAGTTGAGCAACGCGGCGATACACCACAAACAGCTCTTCATACTTCACGCCACCCAGCCCATTAAGCACCACGCTGAGGCGCTGCCCTGACAGTGTGGTCACCGCCTGCGGCACCTCTTTTAACAACGCGTTGACCAACAGTTCAGCCAGTTCATCCGCACTGGAAATCGGCGCATCGTTAATACCGGGCTCACCGTGGATGCCCATCCCGACACCCATCATGCCCTCGGGCACAGTAAACAGTGGGTGATCGGCTCCGGGTAAGGTGCAACCCGAAAAAGCGACGCCGAAAGAGCGCGTGCGCTGGTTGGCTCGCTCAGCCACCGCCAGCACCGCCGCCAGACCGTATCCTGCCTCAGCGGCGGCGGCTGCCGCCTTGAACACCGCCAAATCGCCCGCTACGCCACGACGTTTTTGCCACTCCTCGGGCGGCGCGCTGGAGATATCATCGGTCACTGCCAGCAATTCACACGGGATCCCTTCGGCATTCAGCCGCGCTTTCGCCTGACCAAAATGGAGCACATCCCCCGCGTAGTTGCCGAATGTCAGCAGAACACCGCCACCGTTGTGCGCCGCACGTGCTACGGAACAGATTTGCTGCGCAGACGGCGAAGCAAACAGGTTGCCCATCGCGGCACCGTGTGCCAAACCTTGCCCAACCAACCCGGCAAACGCCGGGTAGTGTCCAGAACCACCGCCAACCACAATGGCAACACTACCTTCAGGACTGCGGGTGCTTCTGACCACGCCCCCCGGCACCTGACGCACCTTGTCGCTGTGCGCTGCAACAAAACCTTCCGTTAATTCACGTGCAAAATCAGACGGCTGGTTAAACAAATAGGTCATGTCAATCCTCCTGTGTGGCTGATGCAGCTTGGGATTCCTGCCCGGAACGGCTCAATAACACCATCAAGATTGCAGAGAGCAGCATCAGGCCGCCGACAATCAACATTGGGAGAACATAGGTGCCGGTAACCCCGCGCACCGCCCCGGTGATATACCCCGCAGAAAACCCAGCAACGTTACCGATGGTATTGATCAGGGCAATCGCGGCCGCCGCAGAGGCCCCGGTCAGGAACTGCGTAGGCAATGTCCAGAAGTTAGGTAACGCAGAGAAAATGGAACAGGCGGTTACGGTGATCACGGCGATGGTGGCTGCCGGTGATTCCATGTACAGTGCCAGCGGAATACTGATGGCACCGGTCAACGCCGGAATAGCGATGTGCCAGGTACGGCAGCCGCGACGGGTCGCGTCACGTGACCAGAAGTGCATCACAATGGCGGCGGGCAGATACGGTATCGCGGTAATCAACCCTTTTTGCAGCACATTAAAGGTGGTGCCAAACTGCTGTTGGAAGCCGCTGATAATGGTCGGCAGGAAGAACGCCAGCGCATACAGGCCATAAATAAAACCGAAGTAGATGAAGCACAGCACCCACACGCGCTTGTTGAACATCACGGTTTTCACGCTCGGATGTTTGCTGTGCTGCTTGGCGGCATGTTCACTGTCAAGTTCACCCACCAGCCAGCGTTTCTCTTCATCGTTGAGCCATTTCGCATCCTGAGGGCGATCGACCAGGTAGAACCAGGTGATGATCCCCACGGCGATTGCCGGAATCGATACCCCGAGGAACATCACGCGCCAACCTTCTAGCCCAAGCAGGCCATGCTGTTCAATCAGCCACGCTGCCAGTGGTGCACCGATCACGGTGGTCATCGGCTGGGCCAGATAAAACAGCGCCAAAATCTTGCTGCGATAACGCGCTGGCACCCACAGGCTCAGGAACAATATGGCCCCGGGGAAGAAACCTGCCTCGGCAATCCCCAGCAGGAAGCGCAAGATATACAGCTCTTGCACACTGCTTACCCAAGTAAACAGCAGTGACACAATCCCCCAGGAAACCATGATGCGCGCCAGCCACTTGCGTGCGCCAAAACGGTGTAACGCCAGGTTGCTAGGCACTTCCAACAGGATGTAACCAATAAAGAAAATGCCGGACGCCAGCCCAAACTGCGCGACGGTCAGCGCCAGATCGGTATTCATACCGTTCGGGCCAGCAAAAGAAATTGCAGTGCGATCGAGGAAGTTAATAAAGAACATCAGTCCGACGAACGGCACCAGACGCAAGGAGATCTTGCGGATGGCAGACTGCTCTGCGGAGGAGGGTACTGCGGTGCCCTGTTGCGCCGCTTGTGTAGCCGATATCTTGCTCATACTGCCCCCCTGCCGTTTGCGATGGAGTACCTGGTGTGACCTTTATGTTCTATCGTCGTTGTTATCGTTTGCGTATCGGTCTGAGACATTGTTATGCCCTCTAAAGAGTCAAATCAATAATTCACACAGTGAACATATGAACGATATGATCGCGCCGATTCTTTGCCTACTACTCTGTTTAAAAATTGTGAGCATGATCCAAATATGTGTACAAAAGGTAAAATACCGCTTAAAAAGCGTAATAAGTGACCTTAATCACCTTTTAAACAAGATCACATACACTCACCAACACAAAACAAATAATCACCAGTTGAACATTTGAAACTGTCGGTATATGTTAGCCGTGAAACGCCGGATCTGGCGCTATGTTGACCTTTAGTCAGGCAGGAGATGGGTATGCACGCAATTGCGATTGGCGCAGACAGCGCCGCGATCGATTTGAAAAACATCATTAGTGAATTTTTACAACAGCAGGGGTTGCAGGTTACCGACTACAGCTACGATCCCAGTGGCGAAAATCCGATCTACCCCGATGTTGCACACACCGTTGCCGTCTCCATCAAAGAAGGGAAACACGAGCGCGGGATCTTGATCTGCGGCACCGGTATCGGCATGAGCATTGTCGCGAACAAAGTCACAGGGATTCGGGCTGCCCAATGCCATGACACCTATTCCGCACAGCGCGCCAGAAAAAGCAATAACGCGCAAATTATCTCGCTGGGTGCGCGGGTTATCGGGCCAGAGCTGGCAAAAGAGATCGTTGCTGCCTGGCTGGCTTCTGAATTTGAAGGCGGGGGATCGGCACCCAAAGTGGATCGCATTGGCTACTACGAGCAGCAGGAAAACGGGCGGTGACATGATGAATCAACTTGATGCCCTGAAGCAGTTTACCGTTGTCGTCGCGGACAGCGGCGATATTGACGCGATTCGTCAGTTTGCACCCGAGGATGCGACCACCAACCCCTCGCTGATTTTGAAAGCAGCCACGTTGCCCCAATATAGTCCACTGTTCGAAGAGGCCATTACCTATGCCCGCCAACAGGGGGGGACCCGTGCTACCCAACTGATCAACGCGGGCGATCGTCTGGCGGTCAATATCGGTGCCGAGATCCTCAAATCGGTGCCGGGGCGCATCTCCACCGAGGTGGATGCTCGATTGTCATTCGATCGCGGCATGTGCGTCGCCAAGGCGCGCAAGCTGATAGGTTTGTATGAAGAGAAAGACATTCCGCGCTCGCGCATATTGATCAAACTGGCTTCCACCTGGGAGGGCATCCGCGCGGCAGAAGAGCTGGAACGTGAAGGGATCAACTGCAACCTCACACTGTTATTTTCCTTTGCCCAAGCGCGCGCTTGTGCCGAAGCGGGCGTGTTTCTTATCTCGCCGTTTGTGGGCCGTATCTACGACTGGTATCAAGCCAAACAGCCTGCCGAACACTATCAGGCCGAGCAGGATCCCGGTGTGCTGTCGGTGCAAAATATCTATGACTATTACAAACGCCATCGCTATAACACGGTGATCATGGGGGCCAGTTTCCGTAAAGTGGAACAGATTCTGGCGCTGGCAGGCTGCGATCGCCTGACCATTTCACCGTCACTGCTCGATCAGTTGAAAAACAGCAGCGCTCCGGTAACGCGCCAGCTCACACCATCGGTGGAAGCGCTGCACCGCCCTTCTCCGCTGAGCGAAGCCGAGTTCCGCTGGAAGCATTGTCAGGATGCCATGGCGGTGGACAAGCTGGCGGAAGGCATTCGCCTGTTCGCTATCGATCAGGAAAAGCTGGAAGCGATGCTCGCAGCGCAACTGTGATGTGGAGAGCCCATTATGTCGTTGTCTGATACGCCGCACGCACGTCGCCAACGTGCCAACGCTATCCGTGCACTCAGCATGGACGGCGTGCAAAAAGCCAAATCCGGTCACCCGGGCGCACCCATGGGTATGGCAGATATCGCCGAAGTCCTGTGGCGCGATTACCTTAATCACAACCCGGCTAACCCCCACTGGGCCAACCGCGACCGTTTCGTTCTTTCCAACGGTCACGCTTCCATGCTCATTTACAGCCTGCTGCACCTCACCGGTTACAACCTGCCGATTGAAGAGCTCAAGAACTTCCGCCAACTGCATTCCAAAACACCGGGGCACCCGGAGTACGGCTACACCGACGGCGTGGAAACCACCACCGGCCCGCTCGGGCAGGGTATCGCCAACGCGGTCGGCATGGCGCTGGCAGAACGCACGCTGGCGGCGCAGTTCAACCGCCCGGGTCACGATATCGTTGACCACTTCACCTATGTGTTCATGGGTGATGGCTGCATGATGGAAGGCATTTCCCACGAGGTGTGTTCGCTGGCCGGGACCCTGAAGCTGGGCAAGCTGGTGGCATTCTATGATGACAACGGCATCTCCATTGACGGTCACGTGGAAGGCTGGTTTACCGATGACACCGCAGCACGCTTCGAAGCCTACGGCTGGCACGTGGTGCGTGGGGTCGACGGTCATGACGCCGATGCCATCACCCGCGCTGTCGAACAGGCGCGCGCGGTGACGGACAAACCGTCCCTGCTGATGTGCAAAACCGTGATTGGTTTCGGTTCACCGAACAAGGCCGGTACGCACGATTCCCACGGCGCGCCGCTGGGTGACGCCGAAGTGGCCGCTTCACGCGAACAGCTGGGCTGGAAATACCCGCCGTTTGAAATCCCGGCCGATATCTATGCCGCCTGGGATGCCAAGGCCGCTGGCGCGCAGAAAGAGAGTGCCTGGAGCGAGACGTTTGCCGCCTATGCCAGGGCCTATCCGGAACTGGCTGCCGAATTCAAACGCCGCACCGTCGGCGACCTGCCGGCCAACTGGCAGGCGGATGCCCAGAAATTCATTGAAGAGCTGCAAGCCAACCCGGCGAAAATTGCCAGCCGCAAAGCCTCGCAGAACGCGCTGGAAGCCTACGGCAAGCTGCTGCCGGAATTCCTCGGCGGCTCCGCTGACCTGGCACCGAGCAACCTGACCATCTGGTCCGGCTCGGTCTCGCTGGATAAAGACCCGGCAGGCAACTACATCCACTACGGGGTGCGCGAGTTCGGCATGACCGCCATCGCCAACGGTCTGGCGCTGTACGGCGGCTTCCTGCCGTATACCGCGACCTTCCTGATGTTTGTGGAATACGCCCGTAACGCGGTGCGCATGGCTGCGCTGATGAAAATCCGCAGCATCTACGTTTACACTCATGACTCCATCGGTCTGGGTGAAGACGGCCCGACGCACCAGCCGGTAGAGCAAATGGCGAGCCTGCGCGTGACGCCAAACATGAGCACCTGGCGTCCGGCGGATCAGGTAGAAACCGCGGTGGCGTGGAAATACGCCATCGAGCGTAAGGATGGCCCGACGGCGCTGATCCTGTCGCGTCAAAACCTGGCCCAACAGGCACGCACCGCGCAGCAACTGGCGGACGTGGCGAAAGGCGCTTACGTGCTGAAAGACAGCGACGGTCAACCAGACCTGATCCTGATTGCCACCGGCTCAGAAGTCGAGCTGGCGGTTGCCGCCAGCGACGTGCTGAGCGCACAGGGCCATAAGGTGCGCGTGGTTTCCATGCCGTCCACCGATGCATTCGACAAGCAGGATGCGGCCTACCGCGAAGCGGTGCTGCCGAAAGCGGTCAGCGCGCGCGTGGCGATCGAAGCGGGGATTGCCGACTACTGGTACAAGTATGTTGGCCTGAACGGCGCGATTGTGGGCATGACGAGCTTCGGCGAATCGGCTCCGGCGGAAAAACTGTTCGAGGTGTTTGGCTTTACGGTGGATAACGTGGTGGCAAAAGCCAGCGCGTTGCTGAAGTAAGTCTTAAACTGCTGATGCCCGTCATCCTCGACGAAAGCCGGGGACGACGGGAATTTTTTTTCAAAAGACTGGGTTACAGGTCTTGAGTATTTAGGATGCACACCATCCCTGTAACTGCGCATAGTGCAGTAGCATGATGGTTTTTCCATCGCAGATACGCCCGTCTTTGATCATCGCCAGTGCGTCAACAAACGGCAGTTCGATAACCTCAATGTCTTCATCTTCCACGCCGCCGCCGCGCGCCAGACGTTGGGAAGGCGCGTATTCTGCGGCAAAAAAATACACCTTTTCTGTCACGCTGCCAGGCGACATATAGGCTTCAAACAGTTTTTCGACCTGCTCTATATGGTAACCCGTCTCTTCCATGACTTCCTTACGGATGCACGCTTCCGGTGACAACGCATCCAGCAATCCCGCACAAGTTTCCAACAGCATGCCGCTCTCATTACCGTTGAGGTACGTCGGGATACGAAATTGGCGCGTCAGCACTACCGTCTTTTTATCCCGGTTATAGAGCAGAATGGTGGCACCGTCGCCTTTGTCATAAACTTCGCGCCGCTGTCGCACCACACCGCCCTGTTTACGTTGCAGATCGAACGTGTAGTTGTGCAGCACATACCAGTTATCGGACAGCAGTTTCTTTTCAATAAGCTTTATGGGAGACGACATCACAACACTCCATCACGCGGGAAAACACGCGGCTGACTTAACGAAACTCCTGATACAGATGTTCACCGCGAAAACCGATACGGCGCGATAGCGTGAGCGCCGCCGTTGAGATCAGCGAACCCAGCTCAGCAATACGCTCAGGGTTATCTTTTACTTTGGAAAACAGGCTGGCAATACTCAGCGCCGCTTGCACCTTACCCCGAGCGTTATAAATAGGGGCTGCGACACAAAAGACTTCCGCGTTATGTTCACGATCGTCAATCACGTAGCCGCGCTGGCGCGCTTCGTTCAGCACGCCGAAAAAACGCGCTTCATCCGTCACGGTGAAGGGGGTAATCGGCTGCAAACCGCCGGTTTTATCGAGAATGGCTTTGACTTGTTCATCCGGCATGGTCGCCAGCAGCGCTTTGCCAAGGCCAGTGCAATAAAGTGGGTTATTGGAACCGATGCGCGCAGAGGTACGTACTGATGCAGCACTCTCCACTTTATCCAGATAGACCAGCATACCGTCGTTTTCCATTGCCAGGAACGAGGTTTCCTGCGCGCTGGCAGCCAACTCTTCCAGCACCGAGCGTGCGGCTTCATGAAACGGCGTTTGATCGAGATAAACCGCACCGGTCTGGAACAATTTAAGCCCCAGACGGAAAGATTTGACACGGGGATTGGCGATTTCAAGATAGCCTTTATCCACCAGCGTATAAATAATATCGAAGGTGGTGCTTTTCGGTATGCCTAACTGAGTACTGATTTCCGTTATGGTTAACTCATCCCGCGTTCCTGCGACCAACTCCAGCATATCCAGCGCTCTGGCCACCGAGCGATTGATTTTTTCCACGCCATCCATCCCCATGCATTCGCTTGCGCGGGATTATACAAGATAACCATAGCGGTAAGAAAAAATAAAAGTGCCCGATAAGGGCAACCCGCGTTGATAGTGCGGCAGGCAGCCTTTATCGGAAGAGGAGAGTCAATCAGAGAGGGTAACAAACGTCATCCGGCTTTTTATTTTCCCGAAAACGCGTAATAAAGGTCTGCGCCAGCTCGGTTAACTGTTGCCATGCTTGCTCGGCCACTAACGTTTTATTGATCAGCTCGCTGCCCACCCCAACGGCAAATGCGCCCGCCTGTGCAAAGTCTGCGACGTTATTTAGCGTCACGCCGCCAACAGGAATGATCGAGAGATTGTTAAGCGGCCCCTGCAACTCTTTCAGGTAGTTGACGCCCAAACCGTTAGCCGGAAACAGCTTAAGCAAATCGACGCCCATACGACACGCCTGCAAGATTTCAGACGGCGTAACGACGGCGGGGATCATCAGCTTCTGCTTTTCATGCACCATGCTGACCACCTGCGGATTAAAATCCGGTGCCAACACAAAATTGGCTCCGGCATCCATCACCAACTGCGCCATGACCGGATTGATCACGGTTCCCGCACCGATCCACATTTTGTCGCCCAATTCCACCGTGAGCGCTTCAATACTGCGCAGATAACCTGACGTGTTGCAGGTCACTTCCAACACGCGCACGCCGCCATCGTAGAGCGCGCGTGCCACGGGGATCACCTCCTCGGGTTTTGTCCCTCTGACAATCGCGATAATGCCCGTTTCTTCTATGGCGTGAATCACTCGGTGCTTAATCATTGATAACCTCATAACCCTTTAATTAACTATTAAATCGACTGCTACAAACGGCGAAAAAGGCGGCGCGAGGCCGCCTCCACTGCGATCATGCGTTAGCGACGATCGGTTTTCTGACGATGAACCAGTAGCACAGGGCGGCACAGCCAGCGATGATCCCGCCGCTGACAAACGCCATGGTGTAAGAACCGGTAGCATCGGCGATCATGCCGGTCACCAACGGTGAGAGTGAACCGGCGAAGTAACCGCCGAAATTCTGGATACTGCCTACGGACGCCACCATGGATGCCGGCGCGACATCACCCGGTAACGCCCAGCCGGTTGCAGAGAGCGCCGAGAGCAGCGCCATGGCAATCACCAGCAGAGCCAGCGTACCGGTCAGGCTGGTCGCGAACGGAATTGCCACCACGGCAACACCAGCCAACAGCGCGGAGACGCTGATGGTGACGCGTTTGGCAACCAGTGAATCACTAAAGATTTCCCGATCCATCAACCATTTGGAAAGATACCCGCCGCCAATCGCCCCAACGATACCGCCGAAGTAAGGGATACTGGCGTAAATGCCCAACGCTTTGAGTTCGATGTTCTGGGTTTTCATCAAATAGAGCGGCAGGAAGGTGGTGAAAATATTCATCATCCACACATAGCAGAACCAGCCCAGAATCATGCCCCACACGCATTTGTACTTGAACAACCCGCCCCAGCTAATGGTGACTTCGCTGTTGCCCAGCTTTTCTGCGGTACCGCCGCCACCTTCTTTAATGTAATCCAGCTCTTCTTTGCTCAGCGTCGGATGCTTTTCCGGCTGATGGTAAGCAAAAATGAATAACACCACGAAGATCAGACCAATACCACCGGCGATAAAGAACAGCGCACGCCAGCCGAACGGGACAATGATGGCAACCAGAATCGGTGGAGCAATGGCCGGGCCCCATTTGGATGCCGCATCCCAGAAGCCTGTTGCCAGGGCGCGTTCCTTTTTCGGGAACCAAGAGGCGGTGATTTTCGCTGCACCCGGCCAGCACGGCGCTTCCGTAATGCCCAAGATGCCGCGTGCAAACAACAGCGTGGTGAGGTTGCTACAGGCACCCGTCAGCATGGTGGCGCCACTCCACAGGCCGATTGCCCAACTGTAGACTTTCTTCGGACCAAATTTATCGACCAGCCAGCCGGAAGGCAGTTGGCACATGGCGTAAATCAGTGCAAACACGGACCCCATCAAACCAATATCGGTATTGGTCAAATGCAGATCTTTCATCATATCGGGGGCGGCAATGGATAATGCAGCGCGATCGAGATAATTGATAATGCCGCCAATTAATAACAAGAAAACGACAAACCACCGTTTCTTGCCAATTTTTTTACTCGCGGCATCGGTATTAACCAGAGTACTCATCGTGATGTTCCTATAATAATACCTGTAGGGTAAGAGGTAATGACATTACCTGCCTGCTAACAGGCGGAATGTTCGTTAAATAATTTTTCTGACCCGGGCAATTTCCAATGCACCTAAGCCAGACAGCGAAGGCTGATTATCATCAATCACCACCACGTCGCCGGTAAAAAAGGCATCATCCTTAATTAATATTTCAAAAGCGTTCTTTAATATTTTCTTGCCGCAAATCACTAACGTGGCATCCGGGGAGATATTCAGCGCCTTGCTGTTTTTGATCGCGAGAATATCCGTTTGCAATACCGCACCGAGCAAATAGTTCGCCTTTTGGTTATCACTCAGTGCAGCGAACATATCGAGAATGCGCACCGAGAAGCAGCTGCGCGCCAGACCGACGGCGGCACAATCACGTGCCCCTTGCAGCAGATACTGCGCTTCCACTTCATTAGCAAACTGGTGTTTCAGCGAGCTGGCCAGAATAGTGCGTTGCGTAATGACATCCAATAACTCACCGGCAATCGTCGTTACGCAGCCTTCAATGCGGTTATCCGCATCGACTTTAATAAATTTGGAATGCGAGCCTGGCTGGATAATCAGTGCCGGACCGTGAATATCCAACGCGGCGATGGCTCCGATGGTTTCCACTTCCTCACCGCGCATCACATCCATTTTTTCAACGTTTTCCGGCGCAATCGCACCGTCGTTGTTGCGAATGCCAGGAACAAACCAGATCGGCTGATCGCTCACTTCAGGAATGACCTGCTGCACCATGCCTGCCGCCAATTCGTTAATACCCGCAGGAGCCACAACGTGTGGGATCTCACACAGGCCGACATTGGAGGTTATCATGCCCGCAGACAAGTAGGTCACGTTGGCCCCTGGCGGTAACGCCGCCTGTGCCAGCGCAGCCTGAACCGCCGCCTGTACGCCCCGCGTCAAGGTTTCTTTGCTGCCAGTGATGGCGGTGTCGCGCACGCCAACTGCCTGGCTGGCTTCAGCAATAATGCGATTGTCCTGCCAGACAAAAACGCGCGTGTTGGTGGTGCCGGTATCGATGGTAACGGAATACATGTTTCTCTCCTGTCTCAGCCCTGTTGCCCCAGATCAACGCGAGCGGCGATATAGCCAGCCCCTTCCACTACCAGCCGGTCAATTTCGTCCCGTGCGGTGATAAGCGTCGCCGGACGCGTCAGACCGAGTACGTTTTTCATCATGTGCTGGTAGATATGGCAGCGCTGCGCGTTGCCGACAAAAATCACCTCACCGTTCAGGTCAAATCCTTGCTGCTGGGCATCGGCAAACAGTTTCATGTCGTCAGCCGCCATCGCCGCTTCGCAAAACAGCTTGCGTTCCGCCGGTTGGGTATCCAGTGAGAATTGAATAAAGCGGGTCAGCAGAATGGTGCGTAACAGGCCGCTTTGCTGCACGCTGCGGTAGGCTGCATCGGCAATCTGCTCAGAGAAGCAGTCAGGTTGGGGCTCAGCACTTTTGACGCTGGAACCAATAAAGGTCTCTTTCAGAATAGCGGCATACACCTGACCGCTCAGCGAGGTCATGCTGCCCGCCAGTCTTCCTTGCGCATCAATGTGAATCAACTTGGTGGTCGATCCCAGCTCAATAATGGTGCACGGCAGCGCGGGCTTATGGCGGCTCAGCACGCCAATCGCCTGGGTTTCTTCACCACGCATTAAATCCAGCGACGCAATCCCTTCCCAGCCCCCCTTACCTGGCGCATTTTTAATACCGGGAATGAACACCACCGGAATATCAACCGGGAAAATCGCCGGATCGCGATATTGGCGGGCAAAGGTGGCAAGTGAGTCAATATTGACCGGCGCGGTCAGGTGCGGGATCTCCACCAGACCCAGGTTAGAGGTGATCATTCCCGAGGCGATGGCAAAACGCACATCGTTGAGCGTCAGGTTTTCCTGCACCAACAACTGTTGGAAACCGGCAGCAATGCCCTCTTTCAACGCGGCATTATTACCGGTCGCTGCCGTGCTGTTTACCCCGACGGGAATTTCATTTTTACTGATTACCGCCTGATCGTTGATCAGATAAAGGCGGGTATTGGTAGAACCACAATCAATAACCACAAACATAATCGTTAGCCTCTTATTGTCATAACATTTATAACGGGCATCAAAAATAGGGTACAAAAGTCCGCTGACGAAAAAATCTCGTCAGGCGGAATAGCTTTTTATTGTCTGGTGCAAATAGATATTAATTCACTACGCACCCGATAAATAAGCGTTTATCCCTGGTGGATAACGCACACAGAATTACAAGCAGCCCTGATAAATTTCCCGAATCTTTTCTCCGTCTGGTACACGTGGATTATTCGACAGCACCACTTTCATGGTGGTTAATACATTATTAATCAACCAATCAAAGTGCTCTTCTTTAACGCCCAATTGCGTCAGCGTAGGCACCATATTAATGCCGGTCAGGAATTGATGAACCGCCGCCACGCTGCTTTCCGCCGCCTGCTCCTGACTCATGTCGCGCGTATCTACCCCCATGGCTTTAGCGATAGCAGCAAATTTCTCGGGCGCCGCAGGCCAGGTATATTCCATAAAGGGTTTATAAATCGCCGCGATACCCTCCGCATGCACCACGTCCAGCAGGCCGCCCATGGGGTGCTGCAACGCGTGCGGCAGTGTGGTGCCCGCGCAGTCAATCGCCATGCCCGCCAACGAACTGGCCAGCGTAACGTTCTCCCAGGCGGCCACGTTGGTGACATCTTCATAGACCAACGGCAGGTTCTGTGCGATCAGCTCAATCGCACGCAGGGACAGCATTTCGCTGAACGGCGTGGCATTCTTGGAAATGTAAGATTCCAGCGCATGGAACAGCACATCGGCTCCCGGCCCGGCGATCACGCGTTTTGGCAGGGTCAACATCAATTCAGGATCGATAATGGCTGCCTTCGGGTAGATGAGCGGATTCACCAAGCCTTTCTTGTCATTGGTTTCCGGGTTGGTGAATACCGCGGTGCGGTTAGCTTCACTGCCGGTGCCTGCGGTCGTTGGGATAAGGATGATCGGCAACGCGCGGGTGCCGATTTTACGACCAAACACGTAATCCCAGATGCTACCTTCATTGACCGCAGAAAAGGCAATCCCTTTCGCCATGTCCATCGCGCTGCCGCCGCCGAGACCGATCACCAGATCGCACCCTTCATTGATCGCGACCTGCGCTCCTTCTGCCACCAGCGTAGACAGCGGGTTCTGCATAAAGCGATCGTAAACCGCAAACGCGACACCCGCTTCTGTTAGTGACTGTTGCACCGCCTGCAACTGCCCGGTGGGTTTGGAGCTGTCTGACGCTACCAGCAGCGCCTTTTTACCGTAAGGACGGGCAATGTCACCCACTTGCTTGTGTCGTCCTAACCCAAAATGAAATTTGACGGGATTACTGTAATCAAAAACTGGCATCTCTCACCTCTTTTTGTTCGCATATGCGAACGCTGTTCGTATTAATGATCCAGATAATAGAGAGGAGGAAAAATGAGCGCCAGCCTTTTGGTAAAAAAAATGGACTGCCATCACATTTATTGTGACAACAATCCGTTAGACGTGAGAAATAGTGCGCTGTATCAGCTAAGGATAAACGTGCTGATCAGCAGATAAGCATTGAGAGAAACCACAACAAAAACAATTACATTACCAGCATTCTGTACCCAACGACCGTTGACCATGCCTCCCATCAACGCTCGATTTCCGGTAAACGCCAGCAAAGGTACCAATGCCAACGCGATGCCGAAACTGAGCAGCACCTGACTCAGCACCAACACGCGAGTGGGTTCCATGCCGGACATAATCACAATAAACGAAGGCAGCATAGTGACCGTGCGCCGCACCCACAGGGGAATATGGAAACGGATAAACCCTTGCATCACCACTTGGCCCGCCAGCGTCCCCACGACGGTAGAAGAGAGCCCCGCAGCCACCAGACTTAAACCGAAAATGGTCGCAGCTGCCTTCCCTAACAGTGGATCGAGGGTGAGATAAGCACGCTCCAGATCGGCGATATCCTGATTGCCGCTAAAATGGAACGCTGCCGCCGCGGTCGCCATCATTGCCAGGTTGACGAATCCGGCAATGGTCATCGCCACTGCCACGTCGATTTTGGTCGCAGCATAGCGTTCGGCACGGGTGTGGTCTTCCCCCTGCTGGGTCAATGAAGAGTGCAGGTAAATCACATGGGGCATGATGGTGGCCCCCAACACCCCAGCGGCCAGCAGCACCGCGTCCGAGGTAGGCAACTGCGGCACCGCCATGCCACGCACCAGCGAGGCCATTTCAGGACGCGAGAAGATCAGTTCGACAATGTACGCGGCAGCGACGAACAGCAGCAGCCCGCCGATAATCATCTCCAGCGGCTTTTGCCCGCGCTGTTGCAGTGCCAAAATCAGGAAAGTTGCAATACCGGTAAGAATCGCGCCCTCAAGCAGCGAAACCCCTAACAGCAACTTAAAGCCGATAGCAGCACCGATAAACTCGGCCAAATCGGTTGCCATGGCGATAATCTCCGCCTGCACCCAATAGGCCCACACCGCAGGGCGAGGGAAACGATCGCGAATGTGCTCAGCCAGATTTTTTCCGGTGGCAATCCCCAGCTTGGCAGAAAGCAGTTGGATCAGCATCGCCATCAGGTTGGCCCATACCACCACCCACAGCAATTGATAGCCGTAGGCTGCCCCTGATTGAATATTGGTGGCGAAATTACCCGGATCGATATAGCCAATCGCCGCTATAAATGCTGGCCCCATCAGGGAAAGTTTAAGCTTCCTTGACGTGCGGCTGGCAGTCTCTATCACTCGGCTCCCCGGCATACAATGACCCTTTATTACCTCTATAATGGTTTACTCTGTCATGAATGATAATGATTATCAAGCGCATGTAGAACGGTAAAACAGATTGCTGCAATAGCTAAAACCAACACCGTTAGCAGGGACATACGTTTCGCCTGATAGGTTCACGATGACCTCTCTACTATCACCGCCCCAACACGCGCGCATCGTTGTAAATGTGATCCGTGCCATATTGTTAACAAAATATAAACAAAAAACCCCAAGGTAAAGTCACTTGGGGTTTTTATTGATTTCAATTTGTTACGCCTGCCTTCACGGCACGCGCGGGTCGCTCAGGGAAATCAGCCCTTCGCTTTGGAAACGGCAACCATGGCGGGACGCAGCAAGCGGCCGTTCAGGGTGTAACCTTTTTGCATCACCATCATTACGGAATTAGGCGCATGGTCGGCCGACTCCAGCATGGTCATGGCCTGGTGCACTTCCGGGTTAAACGGCACGTTCACGTCACCCACCACTTCGATACCAAACTTACGAACGGCATCCAGCAGCGATTTCAGCGTCAGTTCCACGCCCTCAATCAATGAGGCAAGGGACTCATTGCTGCGATCGGCAGCATCCAGTGAACGCTCGAGGTTATCAATCACCGGCAGCATTTCACCCGCAAATTTTTCCAGCGCAAACTTGTGCGCTTTTTCCACATCCATTTCAGCGCGACGGCGGATATTGTCCGTTTCGGCACGCGCGCGCAGCACGGTATCGCGCTCACGCTGCTGTAGTTCGTTCAGTTGCGCTTCCAATTCGGCAATACGTTCATCACGCGGATCGGCGACGTCTGTCGTTGCAGGTTCCACTTCCGCATGTTGCCCCTGTGCCGCTTCCATTTGATCTACGACTTGCTCGTCAGGCGACTTCTGTTCTTTACTACTCATGAAATTCTCCGCGGTTTTAGCATTCATCTCGCTTGTTCGCTTATTATGGGGATGAAAACCGGGGATTCAAGAGAAGTAGTCACATATACCGACAGATTTCGTGATACCGGGCGGCTCAGGGTAAGGAAAAGCATAACGATGACGAAACAGTTCAATTGCATTGGCATTGTGGGCCACCCGCGCCACCCCACGGCACTGGCGACGCATGAAATGTTGTATCACTGGCTGCACGGCGAGGGCTACCAAGTGATGCTCGAGCAGCATATCGCCCACGAGCTAAACTTGCCCGACGCGCTGACCGGCAGTCTGGCGGAGATCGGCATGCAAGCCGATTTAGCCGTAGTGGTAGGCGGCGATGGCAACATGTTAGGCGCCGCTCGCGTACTCTCTCGCTATGACATTGATGTGATTGGCGTCAACCGCGGAAATCTCGGCTTCCTGACCGATCTCGATCCCGATCAGGCACAACAACAGCTTACCGAGGTGCTGGAAGGGCGCTACCTGAGTGAGCGGCGCTTTATGCTGGAGGCGCACGTTTGCCGCCGCGATCAGCCCGACAGCACCAGCACGGCGATCAACGAGGTGGTACTGCACCCCGGGAAAGTCGCCCATATGATTGAATTCGAAGTCTATATCGACGATCGCTTCGCGTTTTCCCAACGCTCGGACGGCCTGATTATCTCAACGCCTACCGGTTCCACCGCGTACTCACTTTCCGGTGGCGGCCCCATCCTGACACCAACACTGGATGCCATCGCGCTGGTGCCGATGTTTCCCCATACGCTTTCAGCGCGCCCACTGGTGATAAATAGCAGCAGCACCATCCGCCTGAAGTTTTCCCATATCACTCACGATCTGGAGCTGAGCTGTGACAGCCAGATAACCCTGCCGGTACAGGAAGGGGAAGAGGTACTGATTACCCGCAGCCAATACTCGCTGAATTTGATACATCCAGAAAATTACAGCTATTTCAATACGCTAAGCACAAAGCTGGGGTGGTCAAAAAAATTATTTTAAAATTTCGCGCTGGCCACTTTACTGGTTAAAAAACGGCATTATACTGTATGCAATTACAGTCTGTTGTTACATACAGGAAGGTGATTCATGCTGGCGCAACTCACTATCAGTCATTTCGCTATCGTGCGTGAGTTAGAAATTGATTTTCAATCAGGTATGAGCGTTATCACCGGTGAAACCGGCGCGGGCAAATCCATCGCGATTGACGCACTGGGCCTGTGTTTGGGCAACCGCTCTGACGCCAGCATGGTGCGTCCCGGCGCACAGCGCGCTGATATCTGTGCCCGTTTCGCTCTCAGCGACACACCTGCGGCACGGGCATGGCTGGAGCAAAACCAACTGGATGACAGCAACGAGTGCCTGCTGCGACGGGTGATCAGTGCAGATGGACGTTCACGCGGGTTTATCAATGGCACCGCCGTGCCATTATCGCAGTTGCGTGAGCTCGGCCAACACCTGATCCAACTGCACGGGCAGCACGCTCACCAGTTGTTGCTCAAACCTGAACACCAACGTCATCTGCTGGATGCCTATGCCGACGAACCGCAACTGCTTGCTGCCATGCAACAAATCTGGCAACAGTGGCACCAAAGCTGCCGCGATCTGGCACAGCTGCAACAAGCGAACATCGAACGTGAAGCACGCCGTGAACTGCTGCAATACCAGCTCAAGGAGCTGAAAGAATTTTCCCCTCAGCCCGGCGAATACGAACAAATTGACGTCGAATACAAACGGCTGGCTAACAGCGGACAACTGCTGTCACTCAGTCAGCAGACATTGCAGTTGCTCAGCGAAAACGACGATCAGAACATCATGAGCATGCTCCACAGCGCAAAGCACCAGCTCGGCGAACTTGTTACCCTTGATGATAAGCTGGGCAGCGTGCTGAATATGCTGGAAGAAGCCAGCATTCAGATCAGCGAAGCCAGCGATGAGTTGCGCCACTACAGCGAGCAAACGGATCTCGATCCGACCCGACTCTATGAGTTGGAGCAGCGCTTGTCACGCCAGATGGCCCTGGCGCGCAAACATCACATCGCCCCGGAAAACCTGCCGGCATTCTACCAACAACTGCTGGATGAACAGCAGCAGTTGGAAGAACAAGAGAGCAACCACGCCACGCTCAGTCTGGCCGTCAGCGAATATCACCAACAGGCGCTGCACGCCGCGGAACAGTTGCATGCCCGCCGCCAACACCATGCGCATGAACTGTCTCAGTTGATTACGGCACAGATGCATGAACTCGCCATGCCGCACGGCCACTTCTCCATTGAAGTAGAATTTTCGCCAGAGCGCCTGACCGCCTTTGGCGCAGACAGCATCGCGTTTTTGGTCACGACTAACCCGGGTCAACCTCATCAGGCGCTGGCGAAGATCGCCTCCGGCGGCGAGCTATCCCGCATAGCCCTGATCATTCAGGTGATCACAGCGCGTAAAATGGATACCCCAGCGCTGATTTTCGACGAAGTGGATGTGGGCATCAGTGGCCCGACCGCCGCCATTGTCGGCAAAATGCTGCGTCAACTCGGCACATCCACGCAGGTGATGTGTGTCACCCACTTACCGCAAGTTGCTGGCTGCGGTCATCAACACTTCTTTGTCAGTAAACACACCGACGGTGCTGCTACTGAAACGCTGATGCAACCGCTGGATAAACGCGCACGGTTGCAAGAACTGGCGCGTTTGCTGGGTGGCAGTGCAGTCACCAAAAACACACTGGCGAACGCCAAAGAGTTACTGGCCGCGTAAAAACGGTAGCAGGCATCGCTAGCGATGGGCTAATTGAGTGTGTTTTACCGTTGGTACCGATAGTGTTCTGGTAAAAATAATCAACTTTTTTGCATTCCGGTGGTCATACAAGCGCCTTGCCGGTTTTCAAGACAGGCAAGGTCTATTATCATCGGCAACCTATGCCCTTAAGGAATGTATTTACTATGCGCTGTAAAACGCTGACCGTCATCGCCGCGATGGTTGTTATGCTGACCGCCGGTTGTTCTACGCTGGAAAGACTGGTTTATCGTCCAGATATCAACCAAGGGAACTATCTGGCACCGGCTGATGTGGCAAAAATCCATACCGGTATGACCAAGCAACAGGTTGCCTATACATTGGGTACGCCGATGATGCAAGACCCCTTTGGCAGTGACACTTGGTTCTACGTTTTCCGTCAGCAACCCGGGCATGAGGCGGTAAAACAGCAAACGCTGACGCTGACCTTCAGCCAGGATGGCATTTTGACCAACGTGAAAAATCAACCGACGCTGAATTGATAGTGACGCGGTGATCAGAGCACGCATAATAAGGCACAGCATGTGCCTTATTTTTTGGAACGCTCCGCGCGCTGACGGCGCAATTCTTTAGGATCGGCAATCAACGGGCGATAGATCTCGATGCGATCGCCCTCTGTAACGCCGTCCGTCAAACGGGCTGAACGGCTAAAGATTCCGACTTTGTTGACCTGCAAATCGATATCGGTACGCAATGTCAGCAATCCGGAAGCAACAATAGCCTGCTCCACCGTTGCGCCCTCTTCCACCGTCACGGACCGCACATACTGGCGTTCTGGCAGTGCATAAACCACATCGACACGGATTTCAGGCACGGTATACCTCTTTGGCGCGCAGGGTGAAGGCCTGCACCATATTACTTGCTAGCTCTTTAAACACCTTGCCAAAGGCCAGTTCGATCAACGCATTGGTGAATTCAAAATCAAGATGCAGTTCCACCTTGCAAGCATCGGAACTTAAAGGAATAAAGCGCCAATCGCCACTCAGTTGACGGAACGGACCATCCACCAACTGCATAGTGATGCACTGGCTCTCGGTGAGCGTATTGCGCGTGGTAAAGGTTTTGCTGATCCCAGCTTTAGAGACATCGACGGCGGCCGTCATCTCTTCAGCGCTGGCAGCAAGAACGCGGCTCCCGGTACAGCCAGGCAGAAACTGGGGATAGGAGGCGACATCATTCACCAACTGGTACATTTGTTGCGCGCTGTAGGGCACCAGTGCAGAGCGACTAATCTTGGGCATGACATTTTCCGTATGACTTCAAACGCGCGGAATAATAGCACCGATGGCCCGGATGGTAAAAATTCTGAGGCAACGATCGCATCCCTTCCTCAACGTGCGTTCACTGATGCGGCAGTGATGTCTTTCCCTTTAACATCCGGTATAATGACGACACTATGACAAAGAAAAAAGCTTATAAACCCGGCTCCGCTACCATTGCGCAAAACAAGCGTGCTCGCCACGAATACTTCATTGAAGAAGAGTTCGAAGCGGGATTGGCGTTGCAAGGATGGGAAGTAAAATCACTACGTGCAGGTAAGGCCAACATCAGCGACAGCTATGTACTGTTGCACAGTGGTGAGGCTTTTCTGTTTGGTGCTACCTTTCAGCCACTACTGGCTTCGTCAAGCCACGTGGTTTGTGACCCTACACGTACCCGTAAACTGTTGCTGAATAAGCGCGAGCTAGATTCACTCTACGGACGGGTTAATCGTGAAGGTTACACCGTGGTCGCGCTTTCGCTGTATTGGAAGAACGCCTGGTCAAAAATAAAGATTGGCGTTGCCAAAGGCAAGAAAGAGCACGACAAGCGCTCGGATATCAAAGAGCGCGAGTGGCAAACGGACAAAGCACGCATCATGAAAAACGCTAACCGCTAACAGTGGATTAGGGCGTCACGGTTCTGTTATACTACTGAAGTACTTGGGGCTGATTCTGGATTCGACGGGATTGTGTAGCCTTAGGAGCATGCCGAGGGGCGGTTTGCCTCGTAAAAAGCCGCAAAAAAATAGTCGCAAACGACGAAAACTACGCTTTAGCAGCTTAATAACCTGCTCTGAGCCCTCTCTCCCTAGCCTCCGCTCTTAGGACGGGGATCAAGAGAGGTCAAACCCAAAAGAGATCGCGTGGATGCCCTGCCTGGGGTTGAAGCGTTAAATCCAATCAGGCTAGTTTGTTAGTGGCGTGTCTGTTCGCAGCTAACCGGCGAATGTAAAGACTAGACTAAGCATGTAGTGCCGACGGTGTAGTAATTTCGGACGCGGGTTCAACTCCCGCCAGCTCCACCAAATTCTTGATCGGTGATTACCAGAGTCATCCGATAAAGTCCTGAAAGCCCGCACAGCGCAAGCCCTGCGGGCTTTTTTGTGTCTTCAATTTGCCCCGTGAAGTCTGAAGCCAACTTGTAAGTATCCCAGTAAACCGAACCATTCACTTTTAGAGATCTTCCGACATACTGATTATGTCCCGTTGAGGAGATCGCTATGCGCAAAGCCCGATTTACCGAGCATCAGATCATTGCCGTTTTGAAGTCTGTTGAAGCCGGACGTACCGTCAAAGACGTTTGCCGCGAAGCGGGAATATCCGAGGCGTCGTACTACAACTGGAAAGCGAGGTTTGGCGGAATGGAAGCCTCTGATATCAAAAAGATGAAAGATCTGGAGGATGAAAACCGCCGTCTGAAACAGATGTTTGCCGATCTGAGTCTGGAGTGCAGGGCACTCAAAGATGTTATTGAAAAAAAGCTTTAAAACCAGCGATAAAGCGTGAACTCGTCAGTTATCTGACCGCGCAGTTTACGATGAGCATCCGCCAGGCATGCAGGACGTTATCGTTGAGCAGGACGGTGTATTTTTATCAGCCTGACACTCGGCGTGATGAGCCGGTCATTCAGGCACTGACTGAAATGGCGGAACGCTATCCGCGATATGGCTTCAAGAAGTTGTTCCAGAAGCTACGCAGGCAGGGACATGCATGGAATCACAAACGCGTTCATCGTATCTATTGCTTACTGAAACTGAATTTTCGTCGTAAAGGAAAGCAGCGTCTGCCGGTGCGTAATCCGGCCCCGCTGGCGACGCCGGAGGCACTTAATCAGTGCTGGTCGATAGATTTTATGCATGATGCACTGGTGTGTGGTAGGCGTTTTCGCACGTTCAACGTGGTGGATGATTTTAATCGTGAAGTGTTGGCGATAGAAATAGACCTGAATATCCCAGCACAACGCGTTGTTCGGGTGTTGGACAGGATAGTGGCAAACCGAGGATATCCGCTAAAGATGCGGATGGATAATGGTCCAGAGCTGGTCTCGCTGACGTTGGCACAGTGGGCGGAAGAGCACGGTGTGGCACTGGAATTTATTAAACCGGGCAAACCAACGCAGAATGCCTTTGTCGAACGTTTTAACCGAACGTACCGAACAGAGATACTGGATTTTTACCTGTTCAGAACGCTGAATGAAGTTAGGGAAATTACGGAGCGCTGGCTGCATGAATATAACAGCGAGCGTCCCCATGAATCACTGAATAACCTGACGCCGGAAGAATACCGTCTGATGGCTGAAGATCCGGAAATCTCAAAAAGTGAATGGTTCGGTTTACTTGGATACTTACAGTTGACCCGAAATACCGGGACGCCTACTCAACCCGTATCCCGGCGGTGATTCTGGCGGTCAACAACAGCCCGATGCGCTTTAGCGACCGCAGCGGCGGCGTGTCCCGTCGTCGTGTAATTATTCCGTTCCCGGAAGCCATCGCGGCCAGCGAGCGCGACCCGGCGCTGAAAGATAAGATCCGCGCTGAGCTGGCGGTAATTGTGCGCCATCTGATACAACGCTTTAGCAACCCGAACGAGGCCCGTGCACTGCTACAGGCGCAGCAACAAAGCGCCGAGGCACTGGAAATCAAACGCCATGCCGATCCGTTGGTCGACTTTTGCGGCTATCTGCTGGCGCTGGGGGACACCGACGGACTGTATATGGGGAATGCCAACATCACACCGCGTAACCCGCGCAAGTACCTGTATCACGCCTATTTGTCGTTTATGGAGTCACGCGGCCATCAAAGACCTATGACGCTTACGGCATTTGGAACAGCGTTGCCAACCATGATGTCGGAATACGGCAAGGTGTATCTCAAGAGCAAGACTAAACAGGGAGTACAGACCAATTTAGCGCTGACAGGGGAAGCGGATACTGATTGGCTACCTAAATGTGAAATTTCCTAACAAGCGACAGACGTAGCAACACCGGCTATGAAGGCCGGTTTTGCTTTTTGATTTACCACAGCGGTAAAAGTAAGGTATTGGGCTGGAGTTCACTGCTGGTAAAGCCCCAGTGCAGATAAAAGGCTTTGGCGTCCTCAGAAAGCGCATGTACCAACAACGCTTTGGTACCAACCTGCTCCGCGACTTGACGGGATCGCAACACTGCATCTTTTAGCAGGCCAGCGCCGATCCCCCTACCCTGATAACGTTCATCAATAGCCAGACGGCCAAGCACCAGAACAGGCATCGGATCGGGCATATTACGCCGCAAAGCCCCCGGTGCCATTTGTCGTTGTACACTGCCCGTAGCCAAGGCGTAGTAACCTACCACCTGATTATTGCCCGATTCGCATACGACAAACGTCCTTGATGCGCCAATGGTTTGGTTCTTGAGTGCTTTTCGTTTTAGCCATTCATCCAATAATGGCTCTGAACAACGAAAATCAACAACACTATGCTGGGGCAATAATAATTCAGGTGCCGTTATTCCCACGGTGATTTCCTGTCTAATAACGCATGCAGTCGCTCATTGGTGGCAACCGGTTTTTCTAGCGCGGTCATAAAGGCATCAAACTGCGCCTCATCGACCAGGAACAGGCGTTGATCCAGCAACACCTCTTCCGCCTCACGACATGCCGCCTCAAGGATAAAATCAGTGCGGGACTTTGATAGCAGCTTTGCTGCGACATCAATCAGTTCACGCTGCGAAGCTTTGGCTCGGATATTGATCGGCGTTTCTTTCGCTTCAGTTCTCATAATGACCTCATGTATAGCAAACAGCTACACAGCGAGCATAATGGATTGTGTAGCAAATAGCTATACATCGTGACAATGATTAGCACGAGGGTGATGAGTTACTCATCACCTATTCACCGACTCATCACCTCTTAACATAATGATTATTAATCATAAAACTCACAGGTGACGAGGGTGAACAGTTTTACATAAAATCATTTTATTGGGGCAAATCTAGACAAATTGAAAACGAAATAGGCACAGCCCAACCCCTGATAACCGCCCCGAAGAAAAAGATCGAATAATCACCAGATTGCACCGTCGTCCGTATTCGTAGGCCTACATTTAGGCCTAATCACAAAGTCTGAATTGGCATTTATTTCAATATAATCATTATATTAGGAAATACGCTCAGACTCCGCCAGCCAATTAAATCAAGGGGTTACGTGAAAGCGTGGCCCCTTTTTTATGTCCAGTGTTCACTTTGCGCCCATCACTCGATAGCAATACTCGTTAGGCTCTAACAATCGATTCAAGAACGCTCATAATTGAATCTGTCCTGGTCAGTGCTATTGCTGGCGCAGAAACCATCGATATCTGGGTGTAATGCTTCATGATGTATATCAAAAGTGCTCTTAAGTTGTTCCAGCATCATCCTTTTGAATGCCGGACGTAAAGCAATAAAAATGTACGATTCGGGATTGTCATCAAAATATAAGCTCCCAAATCGACTTTTGCTCACTGCGCTGTATACGAACTGCGCGCGCTGGGCTGCGATTCTTTTTGTTACTATCGGTGGTTGCCAAGTGATGGCCTTGTTTATGTCAGACTTTGTTGAAAAAATATTGTCATACATTCTTTCTTCATTTTGCCCTTCCCCCCCTGATACATGTAACCGATCAAGCCCTATCAGTAGGCCGGTTGCATTTTCTTTTGAACTACATGCGAACCACAAAGCAACCAGCATATTCCTAGAAAAATCAATAAATCTTGTCGCGGCACCATGGTGCTGTAGCTTTGCCAGCACTTCAAAGTCAGTTAATCTCCGTCCATCCTCATACCCATAACCACCATGTCTAGCCTGGCTTATTAAATTTTTCTCGTAACCAGCCATCATATTTTCTGTAACTTTTCCTCCTCTACGTCCTACTTTTAATCTTCTATAAGCAGCACTATCAATTGGCCATTCAATATTTGCTTGCCCCCTCCAGTAATGTACTCGAGGGCAACTACCCCATTTTTTTTCAAGGATTTGGCACAATTCAATGAAGCTTCTAGGCGCATACATTTTTCCAAAAATACTGGAGTTTTCCGTGTCCATATTCTTCCTAATGTTAGTTAACACCTGCATATAACACACTAGTAATCAATTCATTGCAGTTTTTTTTATTTGCTAAATTAGCTTTGTAATTGAAGCACTATTAAGCCAAATACACGTTTGATTTTACAGATAACTGCAGCCTACCTTATGGCTGTGCTAAATCGCTTCGGCCAAAACGTGCCGTTCTGTCTTGTAGGCCCCCTCGCGTAATTTACTCCATAACCTTTTGTGTGTGCTGGCTGCTGGCTGCGCCAGCAGGGGAAAGTCTGAAAAAGGGTACCCGTAATGGGCTACATGAACTTCAGCGAAGCCGCTCACGCTATCACAGACTACATCGTGGGATATTACAGCTCACTCATGCCGCATGAATATAACGGTGGATTATCACCAAACGATTCAGAAAATCGATTCTGGAAAAGTTCTAAAGGGGTGGTCCGTTTTCATTGACCACTACAGCGACTGCCCTAATGGTTATTGAGTGGCAGTTTAAACGCCCCCCATACATCATGTAATGAATGGCCTCACTCACTCTTGCTTGTCTGCACATTATAACGCTATAGTTCCTCTGCTGCCGCCAAATCGGCAGTCGGGATTGGCGTCCTGAGCAACTCAACGGCGACTATAGACGCGCGATGCGTCTTTTTTATGTCGCAACCTTTGTACACTTGTACTTTTTGTAGCCAGCATCATGCTGGTACTACATAAAAACAATGGTGGCTCAGGCGGGGGCTTCTTCGGAAGCGCCGGGATTCGTTGAGGCCGGTTACGCCAACCCCGTCTGGGCTACCACCCTTGAAATTGGCGTTTCTGGTGGTAGCGACATAAGTTACTCAACGGAAACTGTTCTATGTCTATCTCATCAATATTGTCATCCCCATTATTTACCTTGCCATTCATACCTCCACATTACTCTGACTTACAGCCATCAGCCGATAACCCGCTCCCTCAGGAGGTGCGTCATGTTTGATTCCACACCGCTAACTTCAGAGGAAATCACTGACCAGTGCCGTGCACTAACCCATGCATTAATCAAACTGGAAGATCCTGCCATGAAAGAAGTACTCACTTTCATGCTGGCTGAACGGCTGGAACATTTGAATGATTCGTTGGATACAGTGAATCATCTTCGATGAAGTAGACTGATACTCATCTGCCACAAGTCATCCCGGCTGTACGGGTTGACTTGTGTATTGAGCGTTTGTGATGACCGATTTGATTATGGCGAAAAGCGCTATCAAACCCTCGGTGCAGCAGGCGGACAGATTTTACTGTTGCTAGTCCATATGGATAGATTCGGTTCAATCAGGATCATTTCCGCCCGTAAGGCGAACGCCAAAGAAAGAGCAAGGTACAAGGACTATGGACCGTAAACAACAGATTGATCGTCTTAACAACATGGCAGATGCAGACATTGGCTATACCGATGCGCCGGAACTGCCTGACGCTGTATGGAATAAGGCGAAACGAGCCAAGTTCTTTAAGCCGATCAAAGTCCAAAAAACCGTACGTTTTGATGCCGATGTGTTGAATTGGCTCGAAAGCGAAGGGCCGGGCTATCAAACGCGACTCAATAGTATCCTGCGTCGGGAAATAGAAAAAGCACTGCGTTCCTGACAACACACTGTTCCATCATAAATGCATCAGAAGCGACCGACAGGTTCAGCGCAATAGCCTTGTCCCATCACTAATTCAGTGCTAAATTTAGTATCAAATACCATGCTAAAGATAGCGCTATGATCGTACAACCTATCCTTGCCAATGCGGCAGTCAGTATCAGCGATTTCAAAAAATCACCGAATGCTGCACTGAAAGAAGCCAACGGCCAACCCGTTGCTGTGCTCACGAATGGTCGCATCTCTGGCTACTATGTTTCCCCGGAACTGTGGGAAGCATTGGTCGAGTATCAGGAAGATATCGAACTCGCTAAAATTGCCCGTTCAAGGATGAAAGGGAAGCGGGTTAAGGTTGAGTTGGATCAGCTATAGTCTTGAGTTTGAAGAACACGCCCTGAAAGAATTTAAGAAGCTGACCGCCCCGTTGCGAGAGCAGTTCAGCAAGAAGCTGAAAGACGTTTTGCAAAATCCTCATGTTCCCGCCAACCGACTGCACGGCATGTCCGACTGCTACAAGATAAAACTCCGCTCCGCTGGTTATCGGTTGGTGTATCAAGTGCTAGATCATCAGATCGTGGTGCTGGTCTTAGCGATAGGTAAACGGGAACGCTCACAGGTTTACCAAGCGGCAAAAAATAGGCTCTAAACCAAATTGATGCATATTATGCCCGAAAGGTGAAGAGTTACTCATCACCTGTTCACCCACTCATCATCCATTAATATATTGATTATTAAAAATAAAAATATCTGATGAACAGGGTGAACAGTTTTGTGCAAAATCTTTTTATTTTGGCCACTAACGATTACATAACGAATGGTGCTTTCCCATCCTCTCCTTTTAGCGCCTGCTGTAATGCCCCCAAGAGCGCTTTTAATTGGCCGCTCAAATAGTGGCTAAAAATTTCACGTCCTAACGTTCGATCAAATACTGTTTGTGGCAGAAATCGGCGCATTTCAGCGCTAAAGCGCCCATCCCCCACAACCTGATCAATGCTTTCTATACGCTGTGCCAGTAACTCATCATAATTCGGGATGCGGTAGTCCTGTATTTTCTTACGAATCATATCGATATCATAAGTCGCGTTCTGCTGGATAAGCCATGGTAAATCCCAAACGTCACGATAGCGGATATATTTGGTAGTGGCGACAAGCGAAACCAGTTTGTCACACATCACTTCATTTAGCGTTTCACACATGACCAGCGTATCGGAATAACCATCGGGTAAAACCTCATAGTTACGTTTTAGCGTCATCGGCGTTCTGGTATAAGCCGGAATATTGGCGATCTCAATCTTGATCCGCTGTCTCGGCATATCACGTTTTTCCGGTGCAGTGGTCACGGACACCTGCCATTTGTCGATACGGATTTCCTCATAACCGGGTTCATTTCGTAGCTCATTTGGCTCTTTCACGTTGACCTCAAGGCCGTACCGATTCCCCAGATAATCCTCAATACAGGCTTTCATGTTTTTTAGGTCTGCGCCAGAAAACGCAACACCACCGGCAAAATCCAAATCTTCACTGAATCGGTTTGCGCCATGACACAGCCTTAACGATGTCCCGCCCTGAAAAGTAAGCTGTTCTAACAAGCCAGCGCTATCAAGACAGTAGAGAATGTCGTAGTGCAAAAGCTCCTTTTCCACCACATTGCGTAAACCTTCAAGCTCGGCTGATTCCACCGCTTTGCTGACCAGTTCGGCAAAGTTAACTTTCTGATTCATGATATAGCTCCGATTCGTCAATCAGGTGGATATTGCGTCCAACGCGGCGTAAATCCCTCACGGCGGTTTTCTTCGTCGCTTGCCGTAACGGGGAATTACCAAAATAGGTATCCTGCAAAATCTGCTCTGGTGGCCGTTTGGTATGGGTAAATTCAATCACCCCAAAAGGCGTTTTATGTTCTTCGGAACGTCCGGTGGTCATCACCGTGATCCGGTCAATCGGGATTTGAGAAATCACGCCATATTCAGACAAGGCGGATTCGAGGCTAAGATAGTTATATTCACCACGGCGTAGCGCTAACACGATGCGTTCAAGCGTATAGGCATCTTTGCTTTTGGCATGGTTATAAACGTACACGCCGCGAATCGCACGGGTCAGGATGCCATCTTTTACCAGCCGATTTAGCCCGGCATTAAACGCTCTGGGCGTATCCTCATGGAAAATCTTGGCTAAATCGCGGGAGGTAAAGACATAACGCCCTTGCTTATCGAATGTGTTTAAACGCTCAATAGCAGTGATCCTGTTCATTTATAAGTCCACATGAAAACCATATAATCATGTCATTCATGTATACTTGAATAAAAAAACTTGTCAAGTATACGCGAATAACACCAAAAAGTGATATTCACGTGTACTTATCGAGAGGTCGTCACAGATTACTGTGACAAAAAGGTGAGTTTCACAGGGTGAGAGCGTCAGCAAAAAGCCCTATCGCTTTCCAGCATTGGTATACTTGCTGCATGATGTCGTCATCGGAAATGATCGTCACATCAACCAGCGGGAAATATTCACTGTAGAGCTGCTTGGCTAAAGCCGGATCGTCGAACAGTTGTAGCCAGTTGGTGGAATTCGGGCAAGGGCTCGGTTTGCCCGCATAAAACAATATCGGGATCACCAGAGGCAGTTTTTTATTCCCTGCATCAAGGTGCCGCTGCATTGCGGCAACAGCGTAGCGCAGTAGCCTGAATACCATATGTTTATCCGGCTTACTTTGGTGCTCAATCAGTACATGGACAGACCCCCGCTCCCGCGCGGGTCTGTAAGCTGTAAAGCACATCACTGTAAAACGCTCTTAAGTCATCCTCAACAAACGAGCCGGACTCCGGATGCGTCAAAGGCTACACCGAATTGGCATGCCGTGATGATTACAATCAAACGCTCTGAATCAGAATCGCCGGGTCAACATTCCGCACATCGGCGGTACCGGTCAGCACCATGCTGGACTCAAGCTCACCTTGGAAGCGTTTGAACTGCATCTCAACCCCTTTAACACCACCGCCGAGGCTGGCACGTAGCATCGGGCGGCCAACCAATACGGCATGGGCACCGCTGGCCAGCGCTTTGAGCACATCGCCACCATCACGCACGCCACCGTCGACCAGAATCGGCATCTTGTACCCGCGATCGCGTACCGCTTTGACAATGGCGGGTAACACATGCATGGTCGCAGGGGTCGAGCTCAGCACGCGACCGCCGTGGTTAGACACCACAATCGCCCCGCAACCGGCTTCGGCGCACATCAGCGCTTCTTCCACCGTCATCACGCCTTTCGCCATAAAAGGGATCTTGGCGTATTTAACGATTTCCTTAAGCTTTTTCAGGTCCTTAGGCTCAACTGTGCTGCCGGGCAGTGCACGGGCAGCACGGCCCGCCGAATCAATATCAATCGCAAAGAAAGGCGCACCGGCATTCTGCACCAGATCGATACGCTCAAAGATTTCCTGTTGGGTACGCGGTTTGATTTGTGCAATCGCGCGGCCTTTAAATTCTTTAACAACCTCTAAACGACGTTTGTAGGTATCGACGGGATCTTCAATGCCGTCCGCCGCCCACCCTAAACAACCTGAGTTTGCCGCCCCTTCGATAATGCCGCGGGCGTATTTATCTTCAGTCATCACTTCGCCATCGAACGCTAATTTGTTCGCAGCCCCCATGTTGTAGGTTAAACCACCGGTGACACCGGTCAGGATAGGCATCGCTAATTTAACGCCAAATAACTCCGTTTCCATTTTCGGCTTAGTCACATTGTGCAGGCTGCGCATTGTGAGACTCATGCCTTCAAAGGCTTCAATGTTGCGCACAAAGCTTTGGCGCATACCGCCCATACCGGGAACACCTTCCCCGCACGGACCTTTACCGTTGCAACGCCCCGCCCCGGCGACATCACAGGCAGCACACGTGCTCATGATTTTGCGCGCATTGCCGAGTACGTCTTTTAAGTTTTTAGGCTCTTTAATGTAACCGGTGATGGCTTTTGGCTCTTCCGCTGAGGCAGTGGCTCCCGTTGCTGCCACCACTTCTGCGGCGTGGGCTGTAGATGAAGCGGTCAGCGCAAGCGTTCCTGCCGCAGCGGCGAGTACAGCTCCCTTGGTTAAAAATTCTCGACGATTTTGATCTAATTTATTATCCATATTAGTGTCCCCTATGTTATTCAATTCTTTTCAGGAGTTATTAACGCGAATTGCTCACGGCCTGAATTTACGCTGCGTAATTTCTGAAGGGATAACGTTCGAGGATAGAATTTGGAGATAGGTCGCTTAACGTAAAAAACTTTGAACCTTGCATACTCTATTATGCATTTTTGCATAATGCAGAGATCCCACACTTCAATATTAATTAATTATCATTCTCTTTAAAAGAATATGACGTAACCGTATCACTAATCAAGTAAATTAAATGTGATATCTCTGTCAAAAAAGAGATAACAGTCTGCACGGGTAAATTAACGGCATTTAACGTTTCGTCCTTGTCAAAAAGCGAGATTGATCGCTTCCCTTTATTCAATAGCAGCGTAAAGTAAAGCTTTCAGCCACGCTTCCCCATAAAAAAGTAATCATCAATGTTGGGAAGTGTTCAAGAAGGTGTGTATTGTGTGAGCTATTGGCAGTATTTACGGGGAATGATAGTCGCGCTGAGTCTGTTCTCGGCACAAGGATTTGCGCAGCAAAATCTGACATTCAATGTTCATAGCAATACCCCGCCCTTTGAGTGGCAAAATGAGGCTGGCGAAGAGACTGGCTTTAACATTGAATTAGCCCGTCAAATTGCCCAAAAGTTGCAATACAATTTAATTATCAATCGCCAAACGCTCGAGCAAACCCTGTATTCCGTAACCCATAATTCGCGCCAATTAGCCGTGATTGATTTGCCCGCTGGAGAAAGCTTTGCGCTCAACACAGCGCTACCGCTATTGCCTACCTACATCAGTGCCTATAACCTGCGTAGCGCAGGCCAGGCAGACTCGTGGGCCGCGCTGTACAAAAAGCGCGTAGCCATTAAACAAGCTTCTTCGGTAGAGATGTATCTTAAGGCTAATCCGCAGGATTTTACCCTTGTGCCTGTCGTCACCAATGAGCAGGGATTTGAGCTGTTATCCGCCGGTAAAGTGGACTTTGTACTGGCAGAGTTCTACTGTGCCCGCCGCTTGTTGCAACAGTTCCCGATGACTAAAACAGCGAGTAATCCGTTATTTCTTAGTCAATTTTATTTAGTCATGTCCGAAAAGGACCCCCAGTTCTCCAAAGCGGTAAGTGACGTTCTTGAGCAGAATTACCACGGTGGTTACTTCGATGATTTGATTTATAAATGGGTCGGCTTCGGTAAGGAAAAAATTGAATTAGGGAAAGTCCGTAACGATTTTTTCCAATGGGCATTATTTGCTGCCATCATTTCCAGCATTGGCTTGTTAATCACGCTTTATATCAGTCTGGTGCTCAAACAAAAAACCCAATCCCTTAAACAGGAACTCCACCAACGACAAAAAGCCGAGGCGGAAATTAACCGCGTATCGGCCCAATTCCATTCGGTATTAGACGGTCTTCCCTGCGGCGTTATCCTGCTAGATCAACACTTGAAAATAATCTGGCAAAACGGTAAATATCAGTGGCTGTTAGCACCAGAAAGGCTTGAACAGGCATATCCAAAGGTCGCACTCACACCGCTTATCCAGTCAGGATTCAATGGTGAAGAATCACAATTAATCGAATTCTCGCTCGACAATAAACGCTGGAAACTGAATTTATACCTGATCTCCAGCAATATGATCACCTTATTTATCGAAGACTATACCGAACCCTTTGAGTTGAAACAGGTGAGCGAACTCTCCAGCCGCCTGGCATCCCTTGGGGAATTAACGACGGGCATCGCCCACGAAATTAATAATCCCGTGGGGCTCATCAATCAATCAATGAGTCTGATGCAGGATATTATCGACGATCTGAAACGGGCATTGCCGTCCACGACTTCGCAGCCACAGGCGCTGCAACAGGGACTTGAGAAACTCAATTATACCAGCCAATCGGTGCAGGAATCGGCCCAGCGCATTGGCTGTATCATTCACGATCTCAAACATTTCTCACGCTATGGTCTCAGCAATGTTAAACCTGTCGCACTCAATCACATTGTTGAAACTGCGCTGCGGTTAACCCATAACAATGTCAAACGGTTGCAGTTGCAGCTCTCACTCCATCCTCGCCTTCCGGCGGTTAAAGGGGACGAGCTGCAACTCCAATTGGTGCTTATTAATTTGATTCAGAATGCCTGTCTGGCGATGGACAAAATCCATCCCCTGCTGACGATTGAAACCGGGATCGAAGAGGGACGTGTATACCTTAAGGTCATCGATAATGGCTGTGGTATGCAGCCTCACATTCAGGCACGTATTCGCGAACCCTTTTTCACCACCCGTCGCGAGCAAGGGGGAACAGGGCTTGGGCTTTCGACCACCAATAAAATTCTTATCGAACACGGTGCCCAGTGGCTTATCCATTCGCAACCCAATATTGGCACCGAAATGAAAATTTTATTAGGAATATGCAATGAAGCTTAGTCGCAATATTCTCGTTATCGATGATGAAACCCGCTGGCTGCGTACCATCGATATGTTGCTCAATCGGCATATTCCCGAGGCCAGGACCTACACCTGTGAAAATAGCCGCCAGGCTTTGCAACTGATCAATGATTTGGATATTGCGTTGGTGCTACTCGATCTCAATATGCCCGCCCTTGATGGTCGGCAATTGCTAAGAGATATTCGCGAGCATGCTCCCTATGTGCGAGTGATCGTATTGACAGGACTCAATGAAACCGACATCGCGGTAGCGTGCATGAAGCAAGGTGCCTATGATTTTATTACCAAAACCAGTTCAACCGATCAGTTACTGATAGGCGTGCGCCGCGCCATGGAGATGATTGGGCTGGAACGGCGTTACCATCAAATTAAAGAGGGGTTCTTTAATCGCATGAATCTGAGTGCGTTTGACCGAATCCTCACCACTGACATCAAAATGCACGACTGCTTTACTTTCGCTGCCGCGTTGCACGATAGCCGCGAGCCTATCTTAATAGAAGGTGAAATAGGTACAGGTAAACATCTGTTTGCGGAAGCGCTGCAACAACAGGTTTGTCCAGAATTACCCTTGTTAACGCTGTCAGTGGCCGATATCACCCCACAGATGTTAGAGCAAAAACTGTTTGGGGTTGCCCATCAAGCGGGCTTGCTCGATATGGCAGGCTCAGGTTTTTTGCTGCTTGAACATCTCGCGCTGGCAAATGAGGAAACCCAAAGGGTGTTCACGCAGTTGTGCCAGCGCAAACGCTATTTTCCGCAAGGCTCGCTGCGGGAAACTGCGCTCAAATGCCGGTTATTGTTTAGTACCACGGTGCCGCTGGAACAGCTCGAGCAAAAGAATTTCTCCCACGGATTGCTTTACTGCCTGCAACCACAGCGCATAAGGCTACCGCCGCTCAGGGAACGGACCGCTGATATTGGCCTGTTATTGCAGCATTTTAATGAGATGGCCTGCCAGGCGTTGGGGCGGGATTACCTCGCGCTGCCCCACGATCTCGCGAGCCGACTGGAGCATTACGCCTTCCCCGGAAATATTGCCGAATTAAAATCGTTAACTTTTACCGCCGCAGGGATCAGCAACGGTCAGGAACTGTCCCTCGCGCCTTTTTTTAAGGCGCTAGAACAAACTCAACCGCTACCGCACAGTGAACGGATTACCTTTCCAGCGAATTTACCCACCATTAGAGAAATCACAGAGCAGTTGATCCATGAGGCACTTATTCGCACCAATAACAACCAGAGTGCCGCAGCCAAACTGCTCGGGATAACGCAAAGTGCGTTGAGTCGCCGCTTGGGCAATGCGGGCATAAGCAAAGAAACAGGTGCTTAAATGCATCCGTAATGCGACTGGTCGTGCACTTACTCCATCACGGCCCCATCCAGCGCAAGAAACGCCGTCGCTTTTCGATAAGCGTCCTCCATATCGTCTGCCAGCGTTTTGGGAAACGGCAGGATCTTTTTCACTTTGGGAAACATGGCGCTCAGGCTCTCACGCACTTCAGGCTCACAGGTCAAATACACATAACCCGCGCAGTAATCCCGCAGTTCATTTTTATATTGCTTCATCCATCGCGATGCCTGCTTCTCTTGTTCATGGGGTTCTCTCTCATGACCATGCCTTGCTGGAATCCACACCAACGCCACGCGCCGCTGCTGTGTCAGAATGTGCGTCAATCCCGCCAGTAACCTGTCGGTGCGATTCGGCATCTCCAATGCGGGAAAGCGCAGGAAGACCACGGGCCAGCGCGAACTGTCGAAAATTTCACTGTCCAGTGGCTCACCGGAATAATGATGTTGTTGGTTCATGTTATTCATCCTTTTCTGCCATGGGGGCACGCAATAGCCCCGTAATAATCAGTAGTGCCAGCGCACCCGATGCGTAGAACCAGGGCCAGCTAATCCAGCTCACCATTTGCGCCCCTGCAATGGTAGCCAGCGTGCTGGCAAACCGTCCTACGCCGTAAAAAGCCGCGTAATCGGTAGCGGGTTGCGCCCCGCGTGACCACCCCAATATTCTGGCACTCAGCACCACAAAAATGCCGCTCACCGCCGCCCCCACCGCTATCGCTCCCGACATGGCGAGCCACGACTGCACCCGAACAAAACCGGTTATCATCGCGGCCAATGCCAGCAAGGCCAGCACGGTGAACGCCATCAGTGCACCGGAAAGCCCGCAGCGGCGCATTAACGGCATAGAGATAACCGCAGTGATCAGCATGGTGATGGGGCCAAGCGTGCCGACGATCCCACCGATCTGCGCTATCGGCACATTGAGATCGAGCAGCATCAGGCGATTCAGTCCCGCAATCGGAAAGATAACGCAGCACGCTAACGTCAAGAGAGTAAGTCGCTTGCGCTGTACGGGGTTACGCAGCAACGCACTCAGGCTCGCCGCGTCCCGCCGCCCAACGTTCGGTTGGCCAACATGCGGTACCTCTTTCATTAACAGCAGCACCGGTAATACCAGCAGTAAAAGAGAGGCCGCATAGCACAGGAAGATCGCCTTCCAGCCATAGGTGTGAAACAACGCGACAAAAGCACCGCCGCCAATCATGGCACCTGTCGATAATGCTCCCAGTTTGCAGGCCGCTGCACGCGGTCGCCAGGCTGGATGAATGCGCTCTACCGCCAACCCGTCCAATGCAATATCCATGGTTGCCATGGTGAACGCCACAAAGAGCCCCATCGAGAACAGAATCCCCATGGCTGCGCCTTCCAGCAGCGCCACCATAGCTACCGTCAATGCCGCCAGCACTTGCATCGGTACAATCCACGCCAGTCGAGGCGGCAATAACGGCGGGCGCCAGCGATCCACCAGCGGTGCCCACAAAAAGGCGACGCCCAACGGCAGATAGAGCGCATAGAGCCACCCGGCGGCTCCCAGACTGATGCCCTGCGCACGCATAATGGCAGGGAAGCCACCCTGAATGAGCCCCATGGTCATGCCGAAGCCGATGTACAGCGCGCTAATGCCCAGTAGCGTGGCTAGCTGCTCACGCATGCGCGGTGCTTGCGTGTCGGACCGTATTGCTTGTTCCATTGGCATCACCAGCGATAAGCCAGTGAGGCATACACCACCCGATCGTTGCCGTAGTTACAGAAGTTATTGGACAGGCACGTCACATAGCGTTTATCGAACAGGTTATTGACGCTGACCTTGCCACTTAACCCGTTGAGCGTTGGCGATCTTTTGCCGAAATCGTAACTGACTGACGCATCGAACACGGTGTAACTCGGCGCATCCAATCGCGTGGCGTTGGCGGTATAAACGTTAGGCGAATATCCCCCCACCGTGCTGCCGACATAGCGCACGCCGCTGCCCAGGGTAATCCCCTCCAGCACGCCGGAGCGGAAGCGATAATCGGCCCACAGCGAAGCGGTGTAATCAGGAATACCAATAGGTGCCTGCCCGACATCGACCCCTAATCCTTTAACCACTTCGGCGTTGGTGTAGGTCAAGGCACTGGTCACATTGATGTTGTCCGTAACCGCCATCTTGCTTTCAAACTCAACGCCGCGTGAACGCTGTTCCCCGGTTTGGTAAGTGGTGTATGGGTTGGCGGAGGTCACGACGTTACTTTGTGTAATATCAAAGTAGGCAAGCGTAAACAGCGCATTAAAATGCGTAGGTTGGTATTTTACCCCCACTTCGCGCTGCTTCGCTGTAGTCGGCTTAAAGGCGCTGCCGCTTGCATCAGTACCATTGACCGGCAGGAATGATGTGGAGTAGCTGACATAAGGCGCAATCCCCATGTCAAAGTTGTAAATCAGCCCGAGCTTACCGCTTACCGCGTCGTCATCTTGCACGCTACGGGTATCATTCAGTCGGTTATCGGTTCTGGTTCGAATAGTGTCATAGCGCATGCCGCCCACCAGCGTCCAACGATCGAGATCGATCTGATCCTGCGCGTAAAAACCCGCCTGATTGGTGTGCTGCTTCTGGTTGGTGATGCGCGCCAGCGTCAGGTTAGTCGCTACGCCATACACCGGGTTCAGGAAATCAATGGAAGGTGCGCCGCCGTAATCCCGAATTTGCGTCCAGTCAGATTGCTGATAATCAAAACCGAATAAAGCCGTGTGATATAAACGCCCGGTATCAAATTCAGCCTGAAGTTGCAGATCGGATGTCAGACCGCGCAGCGTTTCATCCGTTCCCAGCGCGTAACGCGAGATGGTATGTCCATCGGCCCCCATGCTGGACGTCCCTACGCTCTTGCTCACCGTTGAGTGATCGAGATAGCGGAAATTGTGGCGCACGCTCCAGGTGTCATTGATGCGGTGCTCAAACTGATACCCCACCATGATCTGCTTACGATCGAACTGATCAAACGCCGGATCGCCGTCGTTGAAATTACGGGGGATTTGCCCTGCCGGGCTGGGCCACAGTGAACCGACCGTGGGCAACACACCGTAGTATCCCCCTTCAGGATCGTGCTGATAACTCATGTTGAGCGTGAATGAAGTATCGGTATCGGGGATCCAGGTCAGAGAGGGAGCGACATAGACGCGTTCTTCTTTGGTATTCACTACCTGCGTGTCAGATTTCCGGCCAAGCGCGACAACGCGATAGAGCAACGAGCGGTCATCGTTGAGCGGCCCGGCGGAATCCATACCAAGTTGCATCCGGTTATGGCTGCCGTAGAGCATCTCAACCGCGTGCTGCGGTTCGCTGGTCGGTACCTTGGAAATCGCATTGATCAACCCGCCAGGCGTCACACCACCATACAGCGTGGACGACGGACCTTTGAGGAATTCGATGCGCTCAATACCATAGGTTTCAATCTGCGGAATGGCATAACCGCCGCCGCGCAGTAAGCGCAAGCCATCAAGATACTGGTTGCTGTCGGTCGGAGAACCGAAACCACGAACATAAGGCAAATCATAACGCGATGCCGAGCCGCGAACTTCTGCCGCCACGCCCGATGAATAGCGCAATGCCTGCACCAAGCTTTGCGCGCCCTGCGCGTCAGCCTGTTCGCGGGTGATCACGCTGACCGACTGCGGCGTTCTCATCAGCGGGGTGTTGGTTTTGGTACCAGAGGTACTGTTGCTGGCAACATAACCCACCACCGGGCCCAGTCGGCTATTTCCCTGCGCCTGAACCACCATGGTGTCGGGCGTTCCCCCTGATGCAGTCCTCGCTGACGGAGGCAATACATAAATTTGTACCGTGGTTGCATTACTAAAGCGGTAGCCCAGCCCGGTGCCATTGAGCAGGGTTGCCAACGCCTGCTCAGTGCTCAGCGTGCCACGCACGGGTTTACCAATGGTGGCCATTTCCGGCTCTTCACGGAAAACAACGGACAGGCCAGTGATACGGCCAATGTCGTTCACCGCCTGAGTGACGGGTTTCGCCGGAAGATTGAAGCTGAATTGCTGCGTGGCTTGCTGTTCAACCGGCGCTGCGGCGCTGTGCGCACCACTAAAGCTGGTCAATAAAAGGGTGGCGAATACGTAGCCTGCCTGGTGTGCTCTTTTTTGTTTCATTAGAAGAGATCCTCATCTCGTGTCATGAACTGCGAGCACGTTAATAATAGTAATTATCATTTGCACTCTCACTACGTTCACGAATGAGAAAACGGATCACTGAACCCTGAAAATGAATTTTTTAATCAAAAAATCACAACACATTGTAAAATATATTATTTTTATGGAGAGAGAATCACCAGCCGTTCAGTGACTTTGCGCATCTGAAACCCGACACTGGCCTGCAACGATGCCAACGCCGCATCGCTATCCACCAGCGAAAAGCTGCCAGTCACCGTTTGATTAGCCAACGCCGATGACGGGATGAGAATACGCCCGGGACGGTAGCGTTCCACCTCACGCACCACATCAGCCAGCAGAGCACGATAAAACACATAACGTCCTTCGCGCCACGCCATTTCGTCTGCAACATTAACACTGACAGGTGCATGGGTTCCGCTGGCGCTAAACCATACCTGCTGTCCGGGTTTAAGCAGAGTGGGAGTCACAGACCCACCCGCTGTCACCGCGACACTTCCTTTTGCCAGGGTCACCAGAGCAGAATCATCCATCAAACGCACATCAAATTGGGTACCAAGCACCCGCACATCACCCGCCGCCGTCGCCACCACAAAGGGCGTCTGCGACGGCGTGACATCAAAAAAAGCGGCACCGCGCAGCAAGTGGACGCGCCGCCCTTGCGGCGTAACGTCAACGTTGAACGCGCTATCCGCATCCAGCAATACCCGCGAGCCATCTGCCAGCGTTATGTCTCGACGTTCGCCTTTGCTCGCCACGTGGCTTGCCGTAACATCCTGCATCCAGTAAGGGTTTTCCAGCCAAAGCACTCCCGCCAGCATCAATGCACAGCAGGCGCTGGCCGAAACCAGCCACCGTCTGGCGCGTTGATGGCGTTTTTCCTGCTTGATTGCCGTGAGATAAACTGCCAGCGCATCGGACTCCTTTTCCGCCAATCGCTTGCCCGGAGCCGCGGTTGCCTGCCATACCGCCTCGACCGCGCGATACGCTTCATCGTGCGCCGGGTTACTCTGTCGCCACTGGTCACAGGCAATTCGCTGAGCGCGCGAAGAATTATCCCGCAGAGCGATAAACCAGTCGCGCGCTTGTTCGCGGATTTGCGCCTCAGTCGGTGTCATCGTGCTCGCCTCCTATGCGCGCTTCGCAGGCAGCTACGGCCCGCGCCATGTGTTTTGCCACCGCTCGTGATGAAATCCCCATCACCGCAGCAATTTCCGAGAAACTGCGACCATGAACCCGATTGAGCAAAAAGATATGCCGTGTTTTTTGCGGTAAGGCCGCCAGGATTTCATCAATATGATGGATGTTCTGCTGTGCGGACACAATGTCTTGCGGCGACTCGACTTCTTCAGTGTAGTGCTCAGGCAGCACGCCCTGAAGGTAGTCTGCTTTGGTTTTTTCCGCCCGCAAATGGTCAATGGCCGCATTACGCGCACAGCGGGTGAGATAGGCGGCGGAGTCGCCTTTCCACTCAATCGCCTTTTCCCACAAGCGCAGAAAGATATCCTGCACCAGGTCGCTGGCGATATTACGGCACCCCACCCGACGCCGGATCTGCCGTTCCAGGCGTTCATGCTCTGTGAGGTATAGCGCGGCGAGATCCTTGCTTTTGTCGGTCATAACGTCGAGCCCCGAACGGTAGTAAAAACAGTGCCGAACCGCGCAAGGATCCTGTGCAACAACGTGGGAAGCATGGGCTGAACGGACGGCAATTATTGCTGATGTTATCGACCGTTTCCAGCAAATAAAAATGATAATCAATGCATTACGTTTAGTACGGTTATCGTTACGGTGACTTGCAGTGGAGATATGCATTGCATGGGATTATCCTACACTTAGCGGTGAAAATACGCTCAGGAATCCCACTTACCGATTGAATGACGCGAGATTACGTTATGGAATTAAAGGATTATTACGCCATTATGGGCGTAAAATCGACAGACGATCTCAAGACCATCAAGACCGCCTATCGTCGATTGGCCCGCAAATACCACCCGGATGTCAGTAAAGAGCCCGACGCCGAAGCACGGTTTAAAGCCGTGGCTGAAGCCTGGGAAGTGCTGAGTGACGAACAGCGGCGAGCAGAGTATGACCAACTGTGGCAACACCGTAATGATCCACAGTTCACCCGGCAGCCACAGCAGGAAAGTGGTCAGCGCTATAAGGCTGAAGACGTTGACGATCTGTTCTCCTCTCTCTTTGGTCAGCATGCACGCCAATCACAGCAATCCCGCGCAACCCGAGGTCATGATATTGAAATCGAAGTCGCGGTATTCCTCGAAGAAACCCTTAGCGAGCACAATCAAACCATCAGTTACAAGCTACCGGTGTATAACGCCTTCGGCATGGTAGAGCAGGAAATTCCCAAAACGCTCAATGTGAAGATACCGGCAGGCGTGGGCAACGGTCAGCGCATTCGCCTTAAAGGCCAGGGAACGCCGGGCGAACGAGGTGGACCAAATGGAGACCTGTGGTTAGTCATTCATATTGCACCGCACCCGCTGTTCGATATCGTGGACCACGATTTGGAAATTGTTGTCCCGCTCGCCCCTTGGGAAGCCGCACTGGGCGCAAAGGTCACCGTACCGACGCTGAAAGAGAGCATTCTGCTGACGATTCCTGCGGGCAGCCAAGCAGGCCAACGGTTACGTATCAAAGGTAAGGGGCTTATCGGTAAACACCATACCGGCGATTTGTACGCCGTAATAAAAATCGTGATGCCACCTAAACCGGATGACCGCGCCAGCATCTTGTGGCAACAGTTGGCAGACACCCAACCATCCTTTGATCCTCGCAAAACATGGGGGAAAGCATAATGTCTACAGTAACCATTACCTTTACCGTTACTGAGTTTTGCCTGCATACCGGCGTTTCGGAAGACGAACTGAGTGAAATTGTTGGCCTGGGGGTGATTGAACCTCATGAAGATGAACATTCATGCTGGCAATTTGACGATCGTGCAGCCGCGATGGTAGAGCGCGCCCTGCGTTTAAGAAGGGAGTTAGCGTTAGATTGGCCCGGTATCGCCGTAGCTCTGACATTACTGGAAGAGAACGCACAGTTACGCCAAGAAAACCGACGGCTGCAACAGCGCCTGTCCCGCTTTATTACACATGTCGAATAAGGCCAGACTGCGTAGCACGGTTTAAAATCGTAGTAACGTGCTACGCATCAGAGTGCATCAATGGTGGAGTTGCAACAGGTCGTCTTCTGTAAGACTGGTCATTTCTATGATGATGGTGTGATCCATTCCTTTCTGCAACATCGCTCTGGCGATTTTTAATCGGGCTTCGCGTTCCCCTTTTTCAAGTCCACGCGCCTCCCCCAGCGCTATGCCTTTTTCGATACCTTTTTCGATACCTTTTTCGATGCCTTTCTCGATGCCTTTCTGCTCCAACTGTTCCGCTATGGTCATCAGTTCATCTCCATGTTGCGGCACCCGTTGTGCCAGTTGCCTCACATAAGTATCGGCATTCGCCGTATTACCCATCTGTACCATGTAGTTTATCAGCGATCTGACCTGTTGTCTGGTCATGGTATTTGTCAGCATAATTGTCACTAACCGGTCCATTAATTCAACCAAATCTCGCTGACGTATATGCTTTTGCACCAACGTCAGCGCCGCCATACTACGATGTTGCATAATTTCATCATCGGGAATGACGGTGACATCGATCAAATAGAAATTTTCGGTGTAAAGTCGGTGAGCAACGGTCGGATCATCAAACAGTTGTAACCAGCTAAGCGGATAGGGATATGGACTTGTTTCACCGGCGTAAAACACCATCGGGATAACGAGGGGTAGCGTTTTATGACCCGCATCGAGATGGCGCTGCATCGCAGCAATAGCATATCGCATTAATCTGAACGCCATCATTTTATCCGGTGAACTCTGGTGTTCAATCAGCACATGGATATACCCTTCCCCCGCTATTGTCCGCAAGCTGTAAAGCACGTCGCTGTAATAGGCCCGAAGATTATCTTCAATGAAAGATCCAGACTCCAATTTCAGCGTATCCAGACAGCAAAGTTTCCGTAAGTGCTTGGGCAAGTGCAACTGCATGAAATCTCTTGCCGTGTCTGGATGAGTCAAGAACTGCTTGAACATGGCATCATGAGGAGTGGGTGTTGTTGTAGACTTTTTCATCAGTGCACACTCTGAAATGTATCCACAACGATTTTACGCTTTCGTACTTATCGGCTTGTTCAATGGCAACGGTACGTTTTGCTATTCACGACGATCGCGAGCGAGAAATGACTCACCAGCGATAGCCGTATTCACACCTTAGAGCGTTTCACCGTTAGTGGCGATAACATCCTGATACCAATAGAAACTCTTCTTACGGTAGCGGGCCAGTGTGCCGTTACCGTCGTTATCCTGATCGACATAGATAAAGCCGTAGCGCTTGTTCATTTCTGACGTCGATGCGCTGATAAGATCGATGGGTGCCCAAGAGGTATAGCCCATCAGTTCCACGCCGTCTTTCACCGCTTCTTTCATCTCTTTCAGATGCGACTGGAAGAACGCAATACGGTAGTCATCATTAACCTGATGATCGTCGTCGATCTGATCGACAGCACCCATGCCATTTTCCACCACGAACAACGGGATCTGATAACGATCGTACATATCGTTGAGCGCTATGCGCAGCCCAACCGGATCGATCTGCCAGTCCCATTCGGTGGTTTTCAGATAGGGGTTCTTCACGCCACCAGCAATGTTACCGCCCACTTTGTCCATCTTGTCGGCGTTGACGCTGGTGACCAGCGACATGTAGTAGCTGAAGGAGAGGAAATCCACCGTATGCTGTTGCAGGATCTCTTCATCACCCGGCAGCATGTTGATGTGAATGCCCTTTTCGACGAAACGGCGCGTCATGTGGCGCGGATAACGTCCGCGAATCTGGACATCACTAAAGAAGTAGTTGAGCTGGTTTTCGCGGTATGCCAGCAAAATATCTTCCGGCGCACAGCTTTCCGGGTAGGTCAGCAAGCGCGTCAGCATGCAGCCAATTTTCGCCTCCGGACAGAGGCGACGACAATGTTTTACCGCCAGCGCGCTGGCAACAAACTGATGATGCAGCGCCTGATAAATCACGGTTTCAATCTCATCCTTCGAGAAGCGATCCGGCACAATTCCGCCCGTGGTAAACGGGTGACGGATGATACTGTCGATCTCATTGAACGTGAGCCAGTACTTCACTTTATCTTTATAACGCTCCAACACGGTAACCGCGAATTTCTCAAAACAATCCACCGTTTTTCTGCCATTCCACCCGGCAAAATGGTTGACCAGATAGATCGGCATTTCGTAATGGGACAGTGTTACCAGCGGCTCAATACCGTTGCTGCGCAGCTCATCAAACAGTTCGTCATAGAAACGTAACCCCTCTTCATTCGGCTGCTCTTCAATCCCAGTGGGGAAAATACGTGTCCAGGCAATGGAGACGCGCAGCACCTTGAAATTCATCTCGGCAAACAGGGCAATGTCTTCACGAAAACGGTGATAAAAATCGATACCGCGGCGTTTAGGGTACGCGCTGGCGTCAGTGGCGGCGATAGCGTCGGCAATCTGCTCATCGGTGATTTTATAGTGCTTCTCATACTCTTCACGCTTCAGGTTCTTTTTGTGAATCGCCATGTCTGCCGTGGAGAGCCCTTTGCCTCCCACATTCCATCCACCTTCTACCTGATTGGCCGCCAGTGCGCCGCCCCACAAAAATCCTTTCGGAAAACCGGTAATGGCTGAATCTTTCATGTTCTCTCTCCCACTGATGATTAAACGGTGGCGCTAAACAGCGTCATTAAGGTGTTGTTGTTGGTTACGCGATGCTGTTCAGTGGCAGAAATCGACTGATAGTCATCGGTATTGGCGATCACTACGGGCGTTGTCACATCAAAGCCTTTGGCGATCAGCGCCTCAAGATCGAAGGTCACCAGCAATTGCCCTGTGGTGACACGATCCCCTTCATTGACATGGCTGGCAAAATGCTCACCGTTGAGCCGTACCGTATCGATCCCGACGTGCACCAGCACTTCCACACCCTCATCAGAGGTGATTCCAATGGCATGTTTGCTGTGAAACAGCTTTGATACCACGCCATTTACTGGCGACGTCACTACCCCCTCAGAGGGGAGAATCGCGATGCCTTTACCCATGATTTCACTGGCGAATACCGCATCCTTAACCGAGGTAAGCGGCATGACAGTGCCATTGAGCGGTGCCACCAGCGTGATGCCCGGTAACAGGCTTTGGTTACCCGCCGTCGTCAAAGGGGCAGAAGACGTTGTCGCTTTTGACGTTTTTGCCGTGACCGCCGACGACTCGCCGAGTGACTCATCAAAACCCAGCAGGTAGGTCAACAAGGCCGAGAGCGTAAACGACATGCCGATACCAATCAGGTAATAGGCAAACGTGGTGGTCATAAACGCAGGCAACGTGGTCAACGCCGGGAAAACATAGGCCATGACCGTGGTGCCCATTGAACCGATAAAGCCCCCCGCGACCGTCCCGGCAATCAGCGATGCCACCAGCGGGCGCTTATATTTGATAGAAATACCGTAGACGATAGGCTCGGTTACGCCAGCAAACAACGCAGGCACCATGCTGGACAGCGCAAAGGATTTCAGCTTTTTATCCTTGGCTTTCAGGAACACGCCAAACGCCGCTCCCGCCTGAGCAAAGGTCGCGGCGGCCGTCGCCGGTTTGATGGTGTCAAAGCCGCGCAGTGCCAGGTTATTGAGCATTACCGGCACCATGCCCCAATGCAGGCCAAAGATCACCAGCAGCGTCCAGCCACCGCCCAGGATCGCCCCGGTCAGCATGCCGCTCACGCCGTTCATGTAAGCAATGCCCGCCCCGATGCCATCCCCGAGGTAAACACCAATCGGCCCGACGGCAATCACAATCACCGGCACCATGATTAGCATTCCCAACATCGGTACAGCCACCATCTCGATGCTTTGGTGAATCAGGCGTTTTAGCAATCGTTCCAGATAGGAGTAAGCCCAGATAGCCAGTATCGCCGGGATCAACGTGGAGGAGTATTTCATCAGCACCACCGGAACGCCCAGAAACTCGACAATATCCCCCTGCTTTGCCATCAACCCGGTGAACGTCGGCTCCAGCAATGCACCGACAATCGCAACAGAAACAAACGGATGCGCATTGAACGCTTTAGCACAGGAAAACGCCAACAGCAGCGGCAGAAAATAAAACACGCTGTTGCTCGCTGCCGCCAGAATTTTATAGGTGCTGCCTGCGGTATCAATCAGGTGGTAGGTCGACAAGATCACCAGAAAGGCTTTCAGCATCCCGGCACCGGCCAATGCAGGCACAATGGGCACTAAAATGGAGGACATTTTATTGAACAGACGTCCGACAATATTGCCTTTCTTGCCATCGGATTCGCTATCACTGTCCGAAGGGGCATCACCTTTAATGCCAAACTCATCCACTAAAAGGCGATATACCGTCGAGACATCATTGCCAATCACGACCTGGTATTGGTTATTGCTTTCGACGGCCAGAATAACGCCATCCAGCTTATCCAATGCGGCTTTATTAAATTTAGTACCATCTTTTAGTGAAAATCTTAAGCGCGTAATACAGTGAGTTAACGAACCAACGTTCTTTTCACCGCCAATAAGCTCAAGTATTTCCCCGGCAAGTAAACGAAAATTACTCATGGGCTGACCTCGA
>NZ_JAGFPF010000230.1:0-2216 GCF_025962695.1 Candidatus Symbiopectobacterium sp. NZEC135
TAACAGGGGCAAGCCCTGTCCAGCGAGGTGATTGTTGGCGACAATCACCAAGTGCTGCTTCGATAAATTTTTAATCCAATATGAAAAATATTTGTATGTCAGCATTAGGGCGTAGCCTTGCGTCAGCACATGAGCGTTAGCTCATAGATGGTGGGGATTTTCAAAAAAAAAGATTTTAGTTAAATAGAAAGGAATAATTAGCAATAAATTATTAGAAACCCTGTGCGGCGATCATAAAAATCGCCCGGTTTCTTTTAATCCTCTTAAGTATTATCTCTTACTTCTTGCAAAATTAAGTTAACACAAAAATGGCCTGTAGCCCTTGGAGAATAAGACTTGTGTTAGAAAAACACGACTGACTATACGGTCAGTATTACTGACTCTATGGTCAGCATTACTGACTGCACGGTAAGCTTTCCTGACTCTGTAGTCAGTTCTTATATCATTTTTACGCTAAAAAATGACAGTGATTTAAATCTTCGTCACTGGAAAACTTGCGATTTATAAAATATTTTCGCAAAAAAACATGCAAAAAACTTGATATCTATTTCATGCATGGTATTTACTTTATTATAAATAAAATAATAAGAGGTGATAATATGATTAAAGAAATGGAAGTTGACTTGGATTTGGGCTTAAATCCATTTTGCTTTGAGACAGAACTAAAGATTGAGACAAGAAAGAAAAATCTGACTGTTTCAAGGGGAACTGAACTTATCGAAAGAAAAGATGCCAGTCGAAGCTACTTTGCTAATATTGTGCATACACAAGAGGTTGATAAAGAAGAGTTCATCAAACTCTATACATCACAAATAAAAGCCTACTTTGATCTTACGAAAACAGCATACAAAGTATTTTTTATCTTTTTACGTATTTATCAGGATGCGATAGGCAAAGATCATTTCTACCTGAGTTGTAAAAAAGCAATGTCTCTTGCGGAAAAGATAGATCATTTTGTCTTATCTGAATCTATCTTTTACCGGGGAATAAAGGAACTCATCGAGAAACGTATTATTGCTAAAACTAATGAAAAATACTGGTATTTCATAAATCCTGCGATTGTTTTCAACGGTGATAGGGCTCGCTTTGTTTCTGAGATTAGAAAAAAGAAAGAAACTATAGAGATTGAACGAGATGAAAGCGTTACTGATAGCGGAGGAGACTATACTAAAAATGAAGATAAGCGTAGGTCTATTGAGTCAGTCATTCAAGATGTAAATAGTCAAGAAGACATCGATGTGTTAATCGCAAGATTACAGGCTAAAAAATCTCAAGGGGCGATCATGATTAAAAGTGTGAAAGAGGGTATCTCAGTGGATAATGTAAGTCTTGTAGCACCAGAAGAGCCGATAGATTGGGATACTATCTAGGATGATAATTTATAACAGCCATCATCCCAATAGATCTGTAAGTAAACTGGATGATTATTATTCCTGTGGTAGCGTGAAAGCTAACGCGTCAGATGAATACACATTGATGAACGCGCTTGACCTAAAGGATCTACGCGAGGCCTTAGCTGAAGATATCTTCTTATAAGAACTGGAAGCCTCCGGTAGAATCTTGCTTAATGCTGACATAATGGCGATGTGGTAATGTTCTGCGATGGTGAGTTTGAGCATGAGGTCGAAATTGATCTCTATGAGGTGTTGCATCAGGCAGTTGATAGGATGAAGATTACTGTTGTGTTAAATGAAGATGACAGGGAATTATGATTTTTATGCTGCCCTAATTATCTATTATTGATGATATGTTTAAGAATGTTTAATTGTAGTAATTAGAGATTCCTGAATATATGGCAATATTGTTAACAATATTGCCATGTGCAAACTTCTTACATGCTGTCAACTAATGCTTGATATTGTTCAGGATCTTTTCTTTGAATTGTATCCAATACAAATATTGCTAATTTTTTGAATGCAGGAACGTCAACGGGAAGCATACTTCTGTCAAAAATTTCCTCTAAATGAGATAGCTCATTATTTACCCTGTTCGCAATATCCACAGCAAGCTGATTATTGTCAAAAAATAAATAGAGTTTTTCATCATTTGGCTTATTGTTAGGGTATTTATAGTATAAGTATGCCTCAAGAAATTTCCTCAAGTTGTTCCCAAAATTATAGTATGAATCGTGGTTGTTATCTTCGATATTGCCATATGCACATTTATAAATTTGCCCAAAAAGATAATTAAATTCTGTGATGTATTTTTTTAGATAT
>NZ_JAGFPF010000231.1:0-2200 GCF_025962695.1 Candidatus Symbiopectobacterium sp. NZEC135
AGAATAATAGCGAGCCCACGATAGCTATCGGTGCGGTGTGTAGGGCCAGAATATTCACTTAAAAACAAGAGGTCAATACACATCAAAAAATGTAAAAATAAATTAATCAAGATAATATATATATCACAGAAATATCATAATTATATTTGCACGCATCACCAACGAACACACGCTTCCTTTAGAAGGTGGCAATATTATCTTTTTATCAAGCACCCTGAGCTGCATCGTAACCTATTGATGTGAAATCAAAAAAAACCACATCAAACGTGATAATATCAAAAGCATAAAATAACCAAATCAACAACACAAAACATAACAATAAATAAAAAAATCAAAAAAAACTCAACACCACGCCATTGCCATATCAAATTATGTCGCTATCATGTCCCTACATTTTTTCATCCGGCCCTGTACAGAGCGTCATAATCATATTTAGCTAAAGGATATCTCCAACCGTATCAGTAAAGTTTGATACACGAGTGTATTCACTCGTCGAAAACCGTCATTGTGATCATACATAGCTTCATTATTAATTATTAAGAGTAGGGCGACATCAAGAATTGCCACTCATTTCAAGGAACAAACTATTTAGGGTAGCCATATGGATGAAAAACACATTGATGACAATACGACAAACAGAGAAATTTTCACCCTAAAAATCCTTCCCATGTATGGTTGCGAACTAAACCTGCCTGTGGATAACTACTTCTTTAACATTCATCCCGAAATAAAGCAGAGTAGCACAGGTGGTGATATGCAAGAAGGGGTTGCGAACATGGCCTCATTTGCTTGCAAAACTTTATATATTCCTTGCGAAGTCGATTCAGACAATCTTCGGCTCTATTTGACTGAAAAATTGGAAATTGATGGAAAATCCGGATATCAGGTTGACATACTGGGACCCGATAACTCACAAACAGTACTCATCGAAGAGAATGTTTTTTTTCAACAAGGAAATATACGACTTGCACTTAAAAAAAATCATGATAAATGGTCAGATGAAATATCCACGTCTAATTGGGTAAAAGCAAACCAAACGCTCTCACTCTCGGATGCCTCTCTAAGAAGAGCCAAAAAGGATAACCTAAAAACGTATTCCTATTCTTTGCTTATATTAACAATTTTTTGTATTTGCACTTACATTGCCTGGTATAACTATTCGCAGCAATCCAGTCAAATAGTCTCACTCAATGCCGTCCTTGCTGGATCGCCGGCACCACTGAAGATCATTAAATCTGACAATCAGATTTATGTTTTTGGAGAGGGATATCAAGAAATTGCCTGGTTACATGACGTTCTCTACAAACTCAATGAAACCACCAAAGTTACCCCGATATGGACATCAAGAACACGAAAGGAAGTGATAAAAAAACTGCATAACAAGGGGTTTCCTATTTTACAGTTGGATTTGACGCTGCCCGAATTTCCTCAACTGTATACCTACAGGAAACTCGATAATGAACAGGAAACTTCATTAAAAACACAGGCACATCAATCACTCCCTTATGCAAAACGTATTGATGTTTTTTTTAGAGATAAAGAATCCCTTGTAAAGCAAGCCCAGCATGGACTTGAGCGTATTCAGATTCTCTACCGCTGTGTCACTACAGATAATGGCTTTGCACTGATCATCAGAGATGACCTTAGTGACAGTGCAATAAATGCACTCAATATTTTTATTACTGATTTTTACAATCAATGGGGGGATCAGATCGTTAGTTTCTCGATCAACATGAATGAAAACATTCTCAAAGATAAGTCTTACCTTAACGCAAAAGAGGGATATCTTTTCATATCCCCTACGCATTGGTATTTTCCACTAAACAAAAAGGATATAAATTATGGCTGATACAAAATACACCCCGCAACACGTTGACACTATTTTTCTCGACAAGATGTCGGGCGAATTTGAAGCGGGTGCAAAAACCTTAATGGAACATTTGAACACAGCCAAAACGGCACTGACTGCTGATCCCTCGAATCCCTCTGTTCTGGCTGACTATCAGTCCAAGTTGCAGGCTTACACGCTATTTAGAAACGCACAAACAAGCACGATAAAAGCCTATAAAGATATCGGTGCAGCCATTATTCAGAACTTCCGCTAATGCTGTGTTGACTGCTTTCATCTTATTCTTACTCGAGGAATGTTTATGGAACTGACAAATAAAACGTTGGTTGAGTTAACGCAACTGACCCCCCA
>NZ_JAGFPF010000232.1:0-2198 GCF_025962695.1 Candidatus Symbiopectobacterium sp. NZEC135
ATTCACGTGCAAATGCTTCTAACGTGGCACGTCCTATGCCCTGCAAGCATCCGGTGATCACCGCATTGTTTCCAGGCAGCAACATGAATGACTCCTTATAGCTCCACGTCATATTTTGTTAAAATTTCTTTACCCTTGGCATAGGAAGAGAAATCAATAATATCTTCAGTATCCATCATGATATCAAAAGCTTCTTCCAATGACGCGATCATGGTCATATGCCCGACGGAGTCCCAAGAAGGAGTATCCTGATATTTATAATCTGGCAGCATATCCTCTGTAATTTCAAAAACCTCAATAAAAACGTTGTTGTATTTTTCTAAATTACTCATTCCAATCACCTCTATAAGATAACAATAAAATCACACAATAGCATAGAGTACCATATCGACGGAAAAATAACGTTGATGGCATCTTAAATAAAATTTGTAATCTGGATTTAACTCATTTAAATAGCTCGGTATTTCAATAAGATCTTCAGGCTTATGGTATAAACTAATCGCCAATTTAGGTTTGTAATCACGAATTGTTTTCGCTGCGCCTTGTAATGCAGCCAACTCAGCGCCTTCAATATCCATCTTGATAAATGTTGCTTCATCGCCCTTTAGCAGAGAATCAATAGAGACAACATCGATAACGTCGGATTTATTATCCAAATCAACTCTTGATAATTCACCTATACCTTGTCGAAAACTGAGTTTTGTATTTACACTCCACGCGCCAGAATTAACAACTTGACAAAAATCAAACTGACTCACAGTACTGACAAGTTGTTTAAAATTACTACTATCCGGTTCCAGCCCATAGATCTTACGTGGATTGATAAATCCTTTTTCCCGGTAATTAGCTAAAAAGGATAATATCGTATCCCCAGTACAAGCGCAATCCACAAACACTTCATTCTCTGAGAAATTAATTATCGAATCTAAAAAATAAATATTTTCAAAGAAAACCCTATTGAAATACTCTGTTTTGCAACTGATCCGCTGGTTTATAAAAGCAATTAATGCGTCTCTTGAAACATCATCCTCAAGCTTGTCAAAAAACCATTGTAATTTATTTTCATTCTCTTTGATAAAGTCATAAGAAACGTTTTCATGATTTAAATTCAAAATATCATAAAAAAATACCACCGCAGAATTCGATGAAATTAATCTAACGTAATCATCATTGTGAGGTTGGAAACCAACAATATAATTATATAACCCCTCATTGGCAGCAACATCCTCGAGCGGAAGCACTTTTTTCCCAAGAAAAAACACTTCCTTGTCAAGGTATTTTTTGTTCACTGACACGATATCGACTTGCACACCATTATCTTTCAAAAACTTGTGCGCAATGGATGCATATTGAGATGTGCCAATCAAGACGACAGGATATCCATTTTTTTTGATTGTTTCGATATCTTCATACATCTCTATCGGACTTGTCTCTGTTATCTTAGACAGCATATTCAAAATGTCTCCTTGGTAAGGGTAATTCAACATAAAGTCAACTATCAGTGAAACACGCCATTGCCTTCATTTCTTCGCATCACTCGAGCAGGATTTCCCAACGCGATCACATCATTTTCGATGTTTTTCATTACGATAGACCCCATGGAAATAATTGTATTATCACCAATAATTGTACCTTCTTTAACAGAGGCACTCATTCCAATAAAGGTACCACTACGAATTTGGCAATTTGCGCCCAACGTAACAAACGTAGAGATAATACTATTTTCACCCACGACCACATCATGTCCCAGGCTAGATGTTGGTTGGAGAAAAACATTGTCACCTAATATTACATCACAGGAAAGAAATGCATTTTTACATAAAACAACACCGTTCCCGATACTCGTACATGCCGTAAGACGGATATCAGGGTGAATTAATGTTGCCAAGGTTAACTCAGCAGATTTTACTTTTTCAGCCAACAACACTCTAATTCTCGGTTCACCAACTGCAATGACAATTTCGATATTCTCAATTTTTTTTGCAGTATCGAAATCCAACACAGGGACGCCCTTAAGCTCGCGCCCTGGATTCACATCATCGATAAAATAAATATCACTCCAGCGTTTCTGATTCTCCTCGATAATCTGAGCCAGAACCAACACTTCACGCCCCAAACCGCCTGCGCCATAAATACCCAGTTTCATCGTGCTGTCCTCCCTATCTTTTTTCTTAAACTGCACGAGGCGTGCTAGCCTG
>NZ_JAGFPF010000233.1:0-2196 GCF_025962695.1 Candidatus Symbiopectobacterium sp. NZEC135
TTTACCTCTCCCTTGAGAAGGAAAATAACCATGTTCAAAAAAAGCGTGCTTATTCTTGCCTCATTGCTGATGCTCTCCGCGTTGACCGCTTGCAATACCACCCGTGGTATTGGTCAGGATGTCGAGGCAGGTGGGAAAGCCATTCAACGCAGTGCGCAGTAGTAAACGGTTCAGGCATTGTGCTCAGTGACGATCCTGAGCCATGTGTTTATGACATTCGCCGGGTATGGTCATTTGCGTTATTTCAGTGGCCGTACCTTACACCACTTTCCGCACTACAGCCGTCGCTGGCATTAACACAGAACCATCCTCGGCATGCGGCGCCATGTAGGGAATCGGGTTGCCTGTGCGCGTGTCGATCAGGTCTGAGTGCCGCTCACCGGGTTTGAACCGGTGCTGTTCTCCCCATTGCCGTAGCGCCACTATCACCGGAAACAGCTTTTCTCCCTCAGACGTCAGCACGTACTCCTGATAAGCCGTACCGTCCGAGGCGTCCTGCATCTCAAGAATACCTGCATTAACCAGCTTGCGCAGACGATCGGAAAGGATGTTGCGCGCCACGCTCAGGCTGCGTTGAAAATCACCGAAACGGCGCACGCCATCGAAGGCATCACGCACAATCAGCAGCGACCAGCGATCGCCAACCACATCGACACAGCGGGCAACGGGACAAGGTTCATGGTTGATGGTTTCGTGGTTTGGCATGGCATTTCCTGACCGTTTGGTGTGGAACAGTAATCAAGTTGCATTTTAAAACCAGATGACCTAGCATTCAATCAGTTTCATTTTGCAACTGGAGTTCGTGGCGTTATATGATGAAGCGTTCCCTCACATCACCGTTGAGTCAAAACAGTTCGCTGGCTCAGCCTGCGGATATGCCCCGCAGCCTGCTAGTGCTGTTTGCTATCGCCAGTGGCTTGAGCGTGGCAAATGTCTATTACGCCCAGCCTCTGCTTGATGCGCTGGCGACAGATTTCGGCATCAGTCAGGCCAGGGTTGGCGGCGTTGTCACGGCTACCCAGGTTGGCTGCGCCCTGGCACTGTTACTGCTGGTGCCATTGGGCGATCGCGTTGAGCGTCGTCGCTTGATGGTCATGCAACTCGTGGCGTTGGTGACAGCCTTGCTCATCGTTAGCATGGCATCGTCTGCACCGGTGCTGCTGCTGGGGATGTTGGCTATCGGTCTGCTAGGAACCGCGATGACGCAGGGGTTAATCGCCTACGCTGCCAGCACCGCCTCCTCCCATGAGCGGGGGCGCGTTGTTGGCGCAACCCAAAGTGGGGTGTTTATTGGCCTGTTGCTGGCGCGGGTGTTTGCGGGAGGCGTGAGCGATCTGGCGGGCTGGCGAGGCGTGTACTGCTGTGCCGCGGTGCTGATGCTAGCGATAGCGCTACCGTTATGGTTACGGCTACCGGTTTTGCCTCCCTCACCGCAGCGCATCAGCTATCCACGGCTGATCGCGTCGATGTTGACGCTTCTGCTGCAAGAGAGGGTACTGCAAATCCGTGGCCTGTTGGCGTTGCTGATGTTTGCCGCTTTCAACATCTTCTGGAGTGCGCTCGTGCTGCCGCTGAGCGCGCCGCCGTATGGGTTCTCGCACACGGTGATTGGTGCGTTTGGGCTGGTGGGCGTGGCTGGCGCGCTGGCTGCCTCGCGCGCCGGACGATGGGCCGACCGGGGATATGCCCAGCACACCAGTGCGTTTGCGCTGGTGACATTACTGCTGGCATGGTGGCCGCTGTCGTTGATGGATGCATCGCTGTGGGCGCTGGTTGTGGGGATTGTGCTGCTCGATCTGGGCGGGCAAGCGCTGCATGTGACCAACCAAAGCCTGATATTCCGTGCCCGACCGGAGGCTCATAGTCGTTTGGTCGCTCTCTACATGCTGTTTTACGCGCTGGGCAGCGGGATTGGCGCGTTCAGCACCACCCTCACCTATGCACATGCGGGTTGGCAAGGCGTGTGTTTGCTGGGTGCGGCAGTCAGCCTGTTGGCGCTGTTGTTGTGGTGGATGACGCGCCGGGTTGTTACGCCAGAATAAAAAAACGGCCCGCGAGTGCGGGCCGTAGCAGAGGATACCTGATGGCGAATTACAGAGTGACGACACCAATCACGGTAACCACACTCAGGATGGCAGCCAGACCGTAGAACACCCATTTCCCTGCCGGAACGTGGATTTTCAGGTCATGCATCAG
>NZ_JAGFPF010000234.1:0-2189 GCF_025962695.1 Candidatus Symbiopectobacterium sp. NZEC135
TACGGTAACCACGTGTTTGAATTCCTGTACCAGCATTTCATCTTCGTGGCCCTGCACGTAGATGTTGCCGACGGAGTCCGAGGTGAAAGCCCCTGCGGTGATATTGCCCTGAGTTTTACCTTCAATGCTGATATAGCATGGAGTTGGCATTGTGTTGCTCCTTGTTGTTGAACGGGTTGAGTCATTGCACCGTTTGCACAGCAATTCGCATGCCAGATTTTATCTTATTGTTTTTAATCAGTAATTAATTTAGCACTCTCTTCCTTACGTCGAGCCTGAGCAAAAAGTTGCGTCAACCTCGTGAAAAAACGGCATAAATTGCGTGAAAAGTGATTTGCACCATAAAGTGAGCAAAAAGTTGCGCAGAATGCGCAGTTGTTCTGGGAATTTGGCTTAGCCACATGCACCAACCCTCTCTTTGAGAGAAAAAATCGAGTAATATCTGTCTATTGGCTTTACCAGTATATTTTATGTGACCGACGTGAACGGCGTAATGCTGTGGTTAACGTTTTTTCTCTACCACACCTTTGGTGACCTTGCGGTTATACTCACCAACCACCACACTGAGCTGGCGGTGATTGAGCAGCACAAAACTCAGAACCCCTACAAGTAGCGCCAGCCAGCAGAACAGAATTTTTACCCCGCCGACACCGCTGAACAACAGAATAAAGGACAGCGCGAATCCTGGAAAAAACACGATGGCGGCAGTTCCTGCCAATACACCACTCAGCCACTTAACCGTCGGCGAGTAGAAGAAAGGCGCAAGGATAAGAATTGTCGCCAGCGGGCTTAAAATAGTGATCAACAGCGCGTAGCCCGGTTCTTGCATCAGAAACCTCAAATCAAAAGGTAAAGCCAGCATAACTCATCTCTTTAGAGGTAATTGTAAAAGTGGACGGAAGTGATCACACATCAGCTTCGCCCGAATCAGTCTGGGAAATGCATTGATGCCAATGTGATACAAGGAGACACTTTTATTAAAAAATGGAACGATAAACAATGCGATGATTCAATTCATGATCTCTGAAATTGGCAGTAAGGAAGAGAAGAACGAAAACAACTGCTCAAAGTGGATAACGACCTGGTGCTGTTTTACTTCAATGGGAACCGCGAGTATCAGCGCTATCGCCAGAGCGGTGCCAACCAAAAAGTAGCGAGCGCGGCTAAACACAACATTTAACTTTTTGCGGCGCTGGATATGGGCGATGGGGGCAATGCCAAATACTCGATGCAGTTTATCACGCGTGATCACCCACTCATCACCACGGCGCACGGCACGTCCAATCAGCAGACAATGGGAGCCTTGTCTAAGAATATATTCACGCTCAATCTCACGTCCGCTGCGCCGCTCTGCATTAACCGATAACAGATGGAAATCCAGGCCGATGGCATCGACCAGCACGCTACCCGTGCTGTCACGCAGCAGAAAGGGATGGCAGCACTGCTCTTCGTGAATTGTCCGGTAATGCGTTCTTCCCTCAAGGTCGCGATCTTCTTCACTGATACAGTGGTAATAACCAATACAGCTCTCTTCGCTCAGCGGTGCCAAGATCCGCTGTTGCGCCACCAGTTTGCCTTTCAGTTGAACCATGCCGGTCGCCATTGAACGCACGTTACTGCCAGGCAACATTTCCTGAAAACGCATAAAACGGCTCTGCGCGGATGGCTGCATAAAGCGGAAAATCACGATACCTATAAACGCGACAATGCCCAATATGCCGAAAAAAGGAATCAGTATCAGCGCGATAAGCGTCATAGCATTCAGCACAATTCGCCACAACGATACGCGTTTTGTCGTAGTGGTTGTGATGTTTGCTTTTAGTCTACTGGTAGCAGACTTGCGGGATGCAGCCTTTTTCTGTGGCGGTTCAGAAGTACCCTGGTCATCATCCTTAACGACGCGCAGCAGTGCCGAAATGCCATAAAATAGCAGAGCAGGCACGACAATCAGCGCAATAATCCCAACCGGCGTCAAGAGCTTATCGGAAAAAGCATCGCCAAAGATCAGATGAAAAATTTTGCCTGCTGCAACAAGCAGAACAGAGAGTATGACCGGTAACAGCAGAAAACCGACGCCATTAAAAAAACGAGACAGATTTTTAAGCCACATACTGATACACCAACGCCCCTGGTGGTTGTACGCTCGTCCTGAGCGGAAAGAAATTCCGGCAAATATGCTCCCAGCGTCC
>NZ_JAGFPF010000235.1:0-2187 GCF_025962695.1 Candidatus Symbiopectobacterium sp. NZEC135
CAATATACGGTTGCGGCGCAGTCGCCAGCTCTGCCCGTTGCATTTGCGTAACGGCGCCCCCCATATTGTCGCGGCAAAAGAGATCGACTTTTCCCATACGCCCGATTTATACGGCTTGTTCTCCAACCGGCGCGCTGCGCAGCAAGCGCTGCTGGATATCGCCGACAGTGAGTTGCTGTGTTACGGGCTGTTAGGTTTGGAAAAAAAACCGCACGGTCGGGCTTGTTTCAGACATCAACTGGGGCGATGCGCAGGTGCCTGTTGTGGCAAGGAACCGGTGGTAGAGCATCAACTGCGTCTGCTCGATGGGCTGCAACAGCTACGTGTGTTCAACTGGCCTTACTCGGGCGCCGTCGGGCTGGTGGAGCAGCACGGCGATGTGCGGCAGATTCATGTTATCAACAACTGGTATTACCTCGGATCCGTAGAAGACATCGCTGATGCAGCACGCTTGACCAAGGTCGCTCACGGTTTTGATCGCGACGGATACAAGATTTTAAGCGGGCCGCTGTTAAAGGGGCAGCATGAGGTCATTTTGCTGGAATGATCTGATCTCATCGACATTCATCGCGGCTGATGAATGATAATATGGATTATCCACATTTATGCTATGGATTTTCGATGTTATTTACGCTGCGCCAACTTGAATTTTTTGTCGCTGTTGCCGATGCCGGACAAATCTCTAAGGCAGCGTTGTTTTGCAATGTTTCCCAATCGTCAATGACGGTTGCGCTGCAAAATCTGGAAGAGCAATGCGGAAGGTCGCTGTTTACCCGCCATGCCAAAGGAATACGCCTGACGGAAACCGGAGAGCGTCTATTACGCCATGCCAGAAAGGTATTAAACACCGTTCAGCTCGCGACGGATGATATGCTGATTCCGTCTAACGATCTGAGTGGAACGCTGCGCATTGGTGTCACTGAAACCCTCTCGGCCTATATGCTGCCTGCGCTGCTGAGCTCGATTACGGCGCGCTTTCCTTCTTTGCAATTTAGCCTGGTTGAGTATCCTTCTCCCCGATTGTGTCAGGCGATAAGGGCCGGGATGGTTGATCTGGCCTTGATGCTGGTGTCTAACATCATGCTGCCAGAGGATTTTGCGACAGAGATATTCATTCGTTCGACTCGGCGATTATGGACCTGTGCCGGCCACCCATTACAGGATGCGCCGACGATTACGTTAGAGAGCATTGCGAAAGAAGATTTTTTGCTTCTCGATATGGATGACCATATCCCTACCGTCAATCATTACTGGGCTGAGCAAAATCTGCAACCACGCATCAAATTTAAATCGACCTCCATTGAGGCGATAAGGGGTATGGTGGCGCAAGGCCACGGTGTCACCATTTTGTCTGATTTTGTGTATCGCCCCTGGTCGTTGGAAGGCAATCGTATTGTCCGGCGGGATGTGAGTAACGTGATCCCTTCGATGGATATTGGGGCCGTGTGGTTACCCGCGCGCCCTTTGCTGCCCAGCGCTGAGATGTTGATAGATTTCATTCGTAAACAAAAAAACGCGTAATCATCCCCTGTTCTGCGCCATAAAAAATGGGCTGTTAGCCAGCCCATTGATGGTTAGCGCACGATCACCCTCCGACGCTAAAGAACGCGTAGCGCCCTAAGAACTCGCCGGTGATGGTTATCATCAACGCCAGTGAGAGCAGAGCGGGCAATGATTTTCGTGGCAATCGGGTGACATAGGTCACCAGCAGGACCAGTGCGATGCCCAGCAGCAGGTAACGCCACAGCGTCAGTGTTCCGACATTCACCGCAGCGGTTTTAATGCTGATTCCTTGCGCAAGGTTGGGGGCAACGGCAGAAAACATGACAATGACCGCAACCGTAGCCAGCACAAAACCCAGCAGGTAGAAGCGAAGCAAAGGTGTCATGGCACGCGCACTCTCATCCTCTGCCAGTTGGTGTAACTGGGGCCACAGGCACAGCGCATACAACAGGCTGCCCATCATAAACGCCGAACCATAAAAGCCCGCATAGGTTCCCCATCCTTGCCAAAGGATAAAACGGCTATGGTCGTAAATGGCTGACATGACGAAGATATCCGCCACGCCGACCAACGCGGTGAGCCCCAGCAGTGCGGTAGGTAGCTGTTTTTTCACCAGAGCATAAACCAGTGTCAAAAATAGCAAGCCTATAAACAGCGCTGTGAACAGGATTTCGCGGCTCATCC
>NZ_JAGFPF010000236.1:0-2177 GCF_025962695.1 Candidatus Symbiopectobacterium sp. NZEC135
GGCCACCGCCGCCATCATCACCAACGGTGGCGCATAGCTGTCCAACTCAAACAGCGGAATGATGGCGTGCAGCAAATCGCTGACCCGTAGACCGTCGGCGCGAATCACCTGCGGACCCAGACTGTGAGCCGGGAAATGGGCATCGGAAAAAATGATTTCATCTCCGTGCCCCATTTCGGCAAGCACTTTCAGTAAATCGGGAGAAATTAATGGCGAAATTGTTTTAAGCATCTCACGCTTCCTCGGTAAATTCGGGTTCGGTTTGCGGATAGAAATAGCGGTATTGATAGTGTATCTGCGCTCGCGCCAGCTCCGGGCTGGCAAATTCACCCACGCCGTACCAGCCGAACAGGGCGGCACCGATGACCGTGGTTTCAGCCTCATCCAGCACTTTGATCGGGATGTTAAGCAGGTTGGCTTTGATCTGATTCCACAGCGTGTTGCGGCTGCCTCCGCCGACCAGCAATAACTCTTTTGCGCTAAAGTGACCAATGTTTTCCAGCGTATGCAGATTTCTCTGTAGCTGTTCGGTCAACCCTTCCAACGCGGCGCGATAAAAATGCCCGCGCGTGGTATTGAGCGTCACGCCTTGCCAGCCCGCATTCTGACCATTGAGCAGGTTACAGTGCATTTTGACACCTTCGGCGCCGGCCGGAATCGGGCCCGCCTCGTCAATTAACGTCTGCCACGGGGTTTCTGGTGTCCACAACAGCTTACGCACCCACTCCAACACCCCGGACGCCAGCCATTGCATACCGGGGTTAAAACGGCCAGTCTGGCTATCCAATTCGCAGGTCGAACCAGGATGTTGACTAAGCAGCCGTGTGTCTACCGCTGCGCTGCGCACCATCAGAATTTCCCATGTACCTGAAGAGAGCACCGGTTCATCCTGGTCTGCGCCAGCACCAAACAGTGCGAACTGGGTATCGTGCCCGGTAGCGATAACCGGGATTCCCGCAGGCAACCCCAGTGTGTTTGCCGCCGCTGGCCGCAGTGTGCCAATCACGTCGCCTGCCGCCACCAGGCGTGGAAAAAGGCGGCGAGGGAGGCCCGCAGCCTGCAAAATTGTCGGGCTGAAGTCACGTTGCTGAATGTCCAACATCTGGCTGGTGCCGGCCATGGTGATATCGGTGGTGAATTCGCAGGTTAAACGCTGGTTGATCAGCGAGGAAATAAACAGCCAGGCGTGTGCCTGCGCCAGTAACTGCGGGTGATGTTGTTTAAGCCACACCAACTTGTACAAGGTATTGAAACTGAAAGCCCCGACGCCGGAAATCTCCTGAAGCTGTTGCGGTGGCATAACGCGGCGGATATCTTCCATGATGGCCGCCGTGCGCGGGCATTTCCAACTGATGACCGGATAGAGCAATTCACCCTGTTTATCAACGAGTGCACCGTCCACACCGAAGGTGGTTACCGTGATGCCGCGAATACGGCACGCTGCCAGTTCTGCGCTGATTTTTCTGCAACAGTCGGCAAAGCGTTGCAAAATTGCCTCCAGCGACCATTGATGCCAGTTGCCATTTTCTGCGGCGCGTTCGCTGGCATTGGCAACCGAGGCGCGCGTGATGATTTTTCCCTGGCGATTGACGGCGATGGCTCGCACATTGGTGGCACCACAGTCGAGCACCAGCATAACGTCTTGTTTCATAACCGCTCCTGAAACAAAAAAGACGCCCTCCCTACGGCCGGAGGGCGTGACGGATTAACGTTTGTAGATCGGGCCGTAATTCTGGCAGGCGCGATAGTCCTGACCCTCGCTATCCATACCATGCGCCGCCCACGCCGAAGGACGATAGATGTTGGCTTCATCCACGTTGTGCATGCACACAGGGATCCGCAACATCGCGGCGAGGGTGATGAAATCGGCACCCACGTGACCGATGGTCAACACGCCGTGGTTCGCGCCCCAATTCGCCATCACCGAATAGACATCGGTGAAGGGGCCTTTGCCGGTGAGGCGTGGGGCAAACCAGGTTGTGGGCCAGGTGGAGTCGGTGCGTGCATCAAGCTGGTCGTGCACGGTTTTGGGCAATTCGACGCTCCAGCCTTCAGCAATCTGCAATACCGGACCTAACCCCTTGATGATGTTGACGCGTGTCATGGTAAACGGCACACCGCCTTCGGTCAGGAAGCGAGAAGAGTAACCGCCGCCACGGAAGTATTCATGGATCGCC
>NZ_JAGFPF010000237.1:0-2165 GCF_025962695.1 Candidatus Symbiopectobacterium sp. NZEC135
TTCTATTCCACTTACTCCTCGGGCCTGATATCCCGGCACGGCACGTTGCTGGTGGTGGGGTGGAGCATGTTTATTGCCGGGGTATCGATGATGCCGTTCTTCCTGCTGCCGGAAGAGAATATTGCGGTTAACGGCCTGGGCCTGTTTGCCTTCTTCTACCTGATTATCGTGGGTACCGCCGTGACGTTTAGCCTGTATCTCAAGGGCGCATCGCTGATTGGCGGCCAGAAGGCCAGTATTCTCAGCTGTGCGGAGCCGCTGACCAGTGCGGTGTTGTCCTTGCTGCTGCTGGGCATTACCTTCACGCTGCCGGACTGGCTTGGCACGCTGCTTATTCTCTCATCCGTGCTGTTGATTGCCATGGATGCCAGGGGGAAGCTGCATCAGTAACATGGAAAAAATTGTCTAGGCGTACTGGCATCTCTGGACGCTCATTCTCGATGACCCAATGCTTGTTACCTTGATCGATGGCCTCGACCGCAGGATTGGGGGGAGTGTTTGCGTTCCACTCTGCCGATCGTCTGCGTTGAGTCTACAGCGGTGTGGCTTGATTTCTTGGTCATAATTGAAAAAGGTTGAATGCTGTTAACTAGGTGTTGAACTTAGATGGATAAAATAAGTTCATATTATGGTGTGGATTGTCTTGTATGAAATATAAATTTCCAAAAACTTTGATCTCACACATGGACGAATAATATATGCAATATTATCAGTTCTTACCTGTAGGTGATATTCCACGTTTTTTGAAAGATAGCTTTAATGATTTACCACCCGACCTTTGGTTGAAACCCAAGGACAGTCATTTTCGGTTTCGCTGTTATCAGCAAGCTGTTTTGAAATCTCAACAATTTAGTTATCTTAACTCAAACATGCCATTTTATCAGCCTTCGCATCTAAATTGTTATTCTGGTGGAGTTAAACGTGAATATGCAGGCTTGGTGCCTGATGTTGCTGATATTGTTTTTGATTCAATTATTTCCCGTCTTGTCCCAATTTTGCCAGATAAGGAATATCAAATAGGCATTCATCAGATTCGTATCACTACAGATAGTTTAAATATCGGTCACCCAGCCCCTGAAGGCATCCATCAGGACGGTTTTACCTATATATCGGTGTGTTGTATCGAATTAAATAATGTTTCTGGAGGAGATACTACACTTATCCCTTGTGATAAAGACACCGCTAAAGTGGTGACGTTCAAACTAAATGAAGGGGAAGCGGTGGTTTTTAATGATGTTAATTATCTACATTATACTTCAGCGATAGTTCCACTATTACCGGGAAAGGGATATCGCGATGTTTTTGTCATCACCTTTGATGATCGAGTGTCGTGATGAATATTTTATTATGCCCTGCTAAAATTATTCTTCAACATCAACGGTCCGAGTGGGCGTTTTTGCAGAGGAATACTCCGCTCGTATTTGCCACTTGCAGCGAACATCGCATTGACGTGATGAACCATCTTGGTGATCTGTTCGTTGTTCGTTTCTACGATGACTTCAACGATAACCCAATGGTGGAACTGGATCTCTATGATTATGCCAAGTGCCATCCAGTGAAAGAAGTCCATTTTTTGGCAGAAGTCGATGTTAACGACCGTTTGGGCCTTACTCATCAGTCTGCCAAAGAGGCACTCTATTTTCGCGACAAATTTTTAATGAAATCTCTGGTGCAGCAGTACCAGGTAGCGATACCGGAGATGGCTCTCGTCAAAAATGCTACAGATATCGCCTTATTTATAGAAACCCACGGTTATCCCAGTGTTATAAAACCGACTGATGGTAGGGGCTCACAGAATGTTGTTGTTATACGTAACGACAATCAATTGAAAGCCTGTCTACAAATGATAACGCCCTTGCATTTTCACAATTTGCTAATAGAGCGGTTTATTGAAGGCCACGCTTACCAAATTAACGGCTTATATCTGTGTGGGCGGCCGATTTTTATTTCTGCTTCTCGAGCCAATGTCTCCTGTCTGGATTTTTTGTCTGGTGAATCGCTGGGACTGGTGATGGAATGCAATAGTTACCTGCTTCAGCAACTGACTGGCTATACGCGATACCTCTTGGAAGAAATATTCCCTACGCCCAATGACACTTTGTTCCATTTAGAGGTATTTGTTGATAAGTCTCAGCATATTATTTTTGGTGAGCTTGCGTGTCGTC
>NZ_JAGFPF010000238.1:0-2152 GCF_025962695.1 Candidatus Symbiopectobacterium sp. NZEC135
AAATGAAAAATTAAGTTAATTCATAAAAGTGCATGAGCTCATAGAATTGTGCCCATCCAACACACATTAACTTCTAATTTCATGCTGCCTGATATCTAATGTTTTATGAAGCATTTTATGTATTTTAAGCTGAAGAATTCTCTCTGCTTCCCCTGTCGTTATAGAACTCTTATTTCTGAACGACCAAATAAAACCACTATTAGAAGTTGGTTTAATACCTATAGCACCAACTTTATATAAGCAAGACAATATTGTGCTAATAATATCATTATCGTTAGATCCTTGCGTTTCTAGAAACCTCTTGGAAACAATCGAGCATGGATCATTATCATCCCGAATGGCCAATTTAGTAATAACAGCATCATACTGAATATTTTTTAACTCAGAGCAATCAAACGTTGCATCTCTACCTCTAATTATTTCGACAGTATCATCAAAGGATGGGAATGTTTCACCCCACTCTTCTTTCAAAGATCGAAGCCTTTTTTCTGAGTAATAATTCTCGGCTTCGTAAATTAGCCCCCAAGTGATTTTCTCTTTATCAACAGCAAGTCGGAAAGTTTCATTGACAAACTGAAGTACATCTCGAGGCCTATAAAGTGTTCTTTCTAATATGTATTCCATAGGCGTCATTTTTTGCGAGCTTTTTTTTGCCTCAGGAAAAATATCAGATATAGTAACTTCATCTTTAGTATATGTTCGCTTATATGTTTCACTTACTCTTTTTTCGACTAAATCTATCAACTCAGACTTAGACCACTGAATTTGCAATATATACGACTCATATTTTTCTTCCTGAAAACCTGCACCGCGGGTCTTATCAAAGACCATATCAATCAGATCTTTTCTTAAAGCCACAAGGATTTTTATATTATTTACTTTCCTAAACCCTTTGACCTCTTCAATTAATGCTCGTATAAATTTGCAACGAGTATCCGTATCAGCCCAATCCTCATCCAATTGGTCTATAAGCAAATAATAATGCTTTTGTGGATCTTTAAATGAATACTCAGCCAGCATCTCCAACATTTCATTAAGTTGTTTTATCTGTAATCCGCTGACAACTTGACTAGCTCTTTTAGTTATCTCTGTTTTTTGTTCATCACTAAGTTTTTGTACACCACTCAATGACACGTCTAAACCAGAGTATTTAGCACCAAGATTCGCCTTCGTTTCATCCTCTAGCTTTCTTGTTATTTCTTTTAGATGTTCATCCGTATCAAGCCAAAATTTATCCCCCCAATCACGAAAATAAGATATAGCCTTTTTCTTAATTTCATCTTTTCTAACCCAATCAATTAATCCACTAAAAAAACTTTCATTATCCTCTTCACTTCTAATATCATAACGCAAGCGCAACAATTCAATAATAAGGATATGCCGCCAAAGCATTTTATAAAAAAGGTCTAAGTTAACGCCAAGGTTATCCATGAATTGAATAATATCAGAGTGCTCGAGAAATTTCACTGAAATATCATTGGGATCTATTTTTTTGTAATGAGCTATAGAGGTGCTAACTTTATATAATAATGAACTTTTACCGGCCCCAGTGCGACCGACTATAATTGAACATGGGTTTTTTACGTCTAATAAATCATCAAGATATCCTTTATCAATAAAACAGGTATCAAGAAAGTCGTTATCTGTTTCTGCATCAAGATCGCCAATACTTAAGTTTCTTTTAATTTTTACTGGATTTTTAGTCATCACGAGAACCCATGCTGATATATGACTTAAACGGAATCAACCTTCGCAGGATGCTTATTTCGGCTAGCGCGCAATGCTATCCCCACCTCAACTACCCAATTCATGTGTCGCTTTTCATGCACTCGAATGATCCGGCGCGATTCGCGCCGATACTGGCGTCTTCAGAGAAAAATGAGAGCAGCATCACCATGCAAAACCATACACTCAATGCATGCATAGCTACAAGATGTTCTTTTCGAGACAGTTTTTAAGGTACTCCAGTAATTTCGACACCTCAAGCCTCTCGTGCGGTTCTGTGATGGGTATTGTGCCATGGGTCAAATCAGCGATTAACGAAATGTCGGCAATGAACTGAACAAGAGACAAAATTGTCTGTAGGTGCTCCTCACTTTCCACGGTGTATCCCTTCTATCTACCACTGTAGATAAATACAGAACCTTAAAAC
>NZ_JAGFPF010000239.1:0-2145 GCF_025962695.1 Candidatus Symbiopectobacterium sp. NZEC135
GGTCGCCAGAACGTCGAAGCCGTCAACGCTAACTTTACGATCGCTAGCAGCGGTAACCTGACCACCCGTCGTACCTGCCGTCAAGGTTCCAGTATGTTTGTTCCAGCCTTGGTTGGAAGTCAGAGAGATACCGATGGTTTCGCCATCGTTTGCACCAACCTGGATGCTGATGGTGGTATCAGTGTTGGTGTTAGCCAGAATTTTGATGCCGTTGAATTGGCTCTGGTCAGCAACACGGTTGATTTCAGCAACACGTTCGTTGATTTCAGACTGCATGGAGTCGATATCAGAAGCAGAGTAAGTGCCGTTTTTCGCCTGGTTAGCCAGTTCACGAACACGCTGCAAGTTGTTGTTGATTTCGTTCAGAGAGCCTTCAGCAGTCTGAGCCAGAGAGATACCGTCGTTAGCGTTACGTGCAGCCTGAGTCATGCCGCGGATGTTAGCGGTGAAACGGTTAGCAATCGCCTGACCAGCAGCGTCGTCTTTTGCGCTGTTGATACGAGAGCCAGAAGACAGACGTTCGATAGCCGTCCCCAGAGCTGACTGAGATTTGTTCAGATTGTTTTGAGCCAACAGCGACAAGCTGTTAGTATTGATGACTGCCATAATTGTATTCCTTTTCCAATTCAGGTCGGGTTAGGGATTGGGCTATCGCCCACGGCTTTTATCACCGTAACCCTTGTATCGGCCTATGCCAAAGAAGCTTTAATTTTTTTTGAAAAATTCTTCAAGCAAACCGTTTTTATTCTTATCCCATGCATTGAAACAACAACAAACCACTTAATATTCAACGAATTAAATGATACCACTAAAAAATCCCACTTCGACGATTACAGAACCACCGTTAAATAGCGGGGTCGTCATGCGTGTGGTTAACGACCTGAGAGCCGTTTTCGGACATAATAATGATAACGGTTCGAAAGCAGCAGTCGTCTATTGGTGTAGGTCTTTACGCGTTACCGCGTCGAACGCACGGTTTAGGCATCATAGAGAAAGGCAAATAGCCAATAAGAAGAACGCGCTTGGGATAGTAACAAACAATGCTAAACTTCTGCTTCAAGCCGCCGATAACCACGAAATACTGGTCACAACATTAAGGATTGATCATGGCAAGCATCAGCTTTACGGGTTCAACAAGTGGACTCAGTAGCATTCTCCAGCAATTGACCGAACTTGAGCAGACCCGGATAAACCCGATCAAGACTCAGCAAACCTTATATACCAATCGCAGCAAGGCTTTCGATACGCTGAGTGCGGCAGTTACCAAGTTAGATACCGCTAATGATGCGTTAGCTAAAGCGAAGACCATCAACCAAACTACCGTAACCAGCACCAATACGGCCTTTGCGGCCACCACGGCGAACGGTGCGGTATCGGGTTCTTATCAGGTTGAAGTACAAAACCTTGCCACGGCCCACTCCCTGCTGTCAGGCGAATTTGACAGTAATAAAACACAGTTAGGGGCAACAACAGGCGGCACGCGCACGCTGACTATCAGCCAGCCGGGTCAGGAAAAACCGTTGGAAATCAACCTGACCGACGGTCAAACGACGTTGGAAGGCATCCGTGATGCAATCAATAAGGCCAACGGCAATGTCGGTGCCAGCATTATTAAAGCAGATGATGATTCCTATTATTTGGCTATCACCTCCAAATCGACCGGCACCGATGGCAAGATGACCATCAATGTGACCGGTGATGATACCCTCAAGGGAAAAATCGGTTACACCAGCGGCGTCACTGGCAACATGTCTGAGCAAGTCGCTGCTGAGAACTCGGTGATTAAACTGAATGGTTCCGTAACGGTTACACGCCAGAGCAACACCGTTGCCGATGCCATTGACGGTGTCACACTGACGCTGAAAGCGGAAAACACCGCTGGAAAACCAGAAACGCTGTCGATTGATACCGATACGGCGCCGATGGAAGCGGCAGTGAAGAACTGGGTTGATGCCTACAACGCACTGCAAACCACCATTGGCACGTTGACCAAATTTACCGCAACTGAGGTGGGCGCGTCGTCGCCAGATACCAGCAATGGCGTCTTGCTGGGTAACAGTACGGTGCGTGGGATCCAGACCCAATTGAAAATGCAACTCTCGAGTGCTCAGTCGGGAAGCATCGCCAACATGTCGCAGTTGGGTG
>NZ_JAGFPF010000023.1:0-63601 GCF_025962695.1 Candidatus Symbiopectobacterium sp. NZEC135
GCCGAACTCAGAAGTGAAACGCCGTAGCGCCGATGGTAGTGTGGGGCTTCCCCATGTGAGAGTAGGGAACTGCCAGGTTTTTATATCGATTATCAGACGGTGTCTGGTAATGAAAAAGTATCGGTGGAGCGGTAGTTCAGTCGGTTAGAATACCTGCCTGTCACGCAGGGGGTCGCGGGTTCGAGTCCCGTCCGTTCCGCCACTAAAAAGAAAAGCCCTGAGCAGTTGCTCAGGGCTTTTTACTTTGTGCTGTAGCCGACTCATTCTGTAAAAATCTGTTATGCAGTGCAAGTCTTACTGAATATCCCTGTCACTCAGGCCATTCTTTGCTTAAAGTAATAGCGTGTAGCACTGAAGAGACAAGCAGGTTCGTTGTGCGAAAGAAAACCTATGCGGTGAGGTACAGTGCGGGGCAACCCGTCGAGAGAATTTTTTCTTCTGGCGTACAGTATCCTGTCATGCAGGCACTGCCAGAGGAGCCGCTGCTTGAACAAAACGACGTGCTGCGTGTGTTGGTGTGGAATATCTATAAACAGCAGCGCCTGCACTGGCTTTCGGTATTACAAAACTTTGGTAAAGATGCGCATCTCGTTTTACTGCAAGAGGCGCAAAGTACGCCTGAGCTGATTCGCTTTGCAACGGCGAATTATGTTGCTACCGATCAGGTTCCTGCCATTGTTCTCCCCCAACACCCTTCTGGTGTGATGACGCTGTCTGCGGCACAACCGTTATATTGCTGCCCGCTAAGAGAGAGAGAGCCTCTGTTGCGCCTGTCTAAATCGGCGCTGATTACGGTTTATGCCTTGCAGAGCACTCAGCAACTGATGGTGATTAATATCCACGCCATTAATTTCAGCATTGGTGTTGAAGTCTATGGCAAACAACTGGATGCGATTGGTGAGCAGGTCAAACGTCATGCTGGGCCAGTGATTATGGCGGGTGATTTTAATGCCTGGAGCCGGCAGCGTATCAACGCGCTTTATCAATTTGCCAGTGAGATTGCTTTGCGCGAGGTTCGTTTTGTCGACGACCAGCGGCGTCGAACGTTCGGCCGCCCGTTAGATTTTGTTTTTTATCGGGGGTTACACGTCATGCAATCTTCTGTTTTGGTTACCCAGGCTTCTGACCACAATCCGTTGTTGGTTGAATTTCAGTTGCCTGCATGAGGTTAAAATACTAAGAAAAAAGCCACGGTGGTTAACCATCGTGGCTTTTTTATAGGCTATGCAGTACTTAAGAATCTGGTGATGTTGCCGTATTCACGAACAACGTTAACCGATCTCCAGGCTGAATATTTGCCTTTTTATTGATGACGGAATTCCAGCGCATAACATCTGCGATATCTACCCCGTGACGTTTGGCGATACTCGCGAGAGAGTCTCCTTTACGCACCTGATAGGTAATGGAATTACTGTTACCTTTTTTACTGCCCGCAGAGGCTTGAGCCACCTGAAGTGATTGACCAACCTTGAGCGCGTTAGCGCTGGTCAGGTTGTTCCACTTGCGCAGGTCCTGCGCGCTGACCTTCAGTTTCGCCGCAATACCTGACAAGGTATCGCCTGAACGAACCTTGTATTCCGTGCTTGCAGATAGCTGCGCCAGTTTAGTGGGTTGCACAGCAGCGATATCGCCATCCGCCAACGAATCCTTCAACTGCTCAACATGTGCCTTAGGCACCATTATGTAATGTGGCCCGTTCGGAGCAGTCACATCACGTTTGTAGCCTGTGTTGTAGCTCTTCAGTTTTGTTAGCGACAAGCCTGCCATTTCAGCCGCTTGCGTTAACTCCATCTGTTGACCCAGGTCTACCTGCGCCAGTGCCCGACTTTCGTTGGGCTTAGGTAACTCAATGCCGTATTTTTTGCTGTTCTTAAGAATATCGCTTAAGGCCAACATTTTTGGGACATAAAGTGACGTTTCACGTGGTAACGCCAATGCCCAGTAACTCGTTGATCTGCCTTTCGCCTTATTTGCTTTTACTGCTTGCAATACACGACCTTCACCGCTGTTATAGGCGGCGATGGTAAGTAGCCAGTCACCATCAAACATTGTGTTGAGGCGCTGCATCATGTCTAAGGCAGCCGTCGTTGATGCAACAACATCGCGACGACCATCATACCACTGGTTCTGTTTCAAACCGTAGTTACGCCCAGTGCCTGGCACAATCTGCCAGAGCCCTGCGGCATTGGCGGATGATGTGGCCTTGGGATCAAAAGCGCTCTCCACTATGGGTAGCAGTACCAGTTCCATCGGCATTTTGCGCTGCTTAATCTGCTCGACTATCCAGTACATGTACGGCTCTGCCCGTAATGTTACATCGTGGAGATAGCTCTTATTTTTTAAGTATCGTGTTTTTTGCTCGCGGATCCGGACGTTATCCGGAACCTCCATCTTCAGCTCGTCGCTAATGAAGTTCCACAGGTCGCGCTGCGCTAGGCCATTATTATCCAGCCAGCGTGCGGATGTCTCTCGACTTCCCGTGTACTTTCCTGCTTCACCTTGACCTGCTGAAGACAGACTCTGCCCATGTTGTTTCGGTTGCGAGGTGTCTTGATAGACCCCTTGGCAACCTGCCAACAAGACTGAGGCGATAATAATCGCTTGAGCCTTCATATGTGTGTCAATAGTTTGCTTAAAAGACGAGCAATAATACTTTGATTAGCCGATCAGCACAACAAAAACCTTCAGAAGCAATCTTTCTTGCTACGTAATTGGGCGAAAACTTGCCAATCCTCTATGTTACCGGGTTTTATTTTTAATTTTTCTTTTAAATCAATATCATAACACCTTAGGAAAAGGTTGATTTTTCGTTCAAGACCAAGGGTGGTTGGCAGCGTTGATTGAGATTTATCTCGTAATAGCCTGATTTTAGAAAGGTAAGCGGCAATATTGCATTCTTCAGGCCAGATAGTGTGAGCAAACTCCAAATTTGACAGGGTGTACTCATGTGCGCAGCAAATTTGTGTTTCATCGGGGAGCTTTGATATTTTATCAATTGATTCATGTAGTTGCTTCGGTGTTCCTTCAAAAATGCGTCCACATCCAGCCGAAAACAGCGTATCTCCACAGAACAAATAGGGGGCGGAGTAGTACGAAATATGACCTAAAGTGTGACCTGGCACGGAAAATACGGAGAAATCCGAATTGAGTAACTGAATGTGATCGCCGTCGCGCAAAATGCGTGTTGCTCCGCGTTGCGCTGTCTCTTCGGGTCCATAAACTGGCAAGTCGGGATAAGCCTTCTGAATGTCAGGCACCCCCGCTACATGGTCACTGTGATGGTGGGTGAGTAAAACGGCTACCGGTGTGAGTTGGTGTTTACGTAGCGCTTGCAATACTGGTTCTGCTTCACCGGGATCGACAATGACACAACGGTGCTGTGCGTCATGTAATAGCCAAATGTAGTTGTCCGAAAGCGCGGCAATACTGATAAGATTCATGCGATACCCCATTTATACACGTCATACTTCAAGCTGCATGTGCGTTGGCTGTGTTCACTCACCTGAACCATTTACCTGAGTAAGCATATCGGGATGGATGAACCTCATTTGTCCTTCACTTGCCGCCTTCCTGCAACTTGAATTATTTAGGGTATATTACGTGGTCTGAGATTGCTATTGAGTCTGAGGGAGAATACTACTATATGAAGCCAGCGCATACGCCTCAGGCTTATTCTTCACCAGCGTGTTGGGAGGATATCCCTTGGGGCGCACATTACCAGCAGGCGCTTGAACATGCGTTGGCGGCATGGTGGCCGCGTGTGTTCGGTTTCCACTTACTGAAAGTCGGCGCGCTCAGCAACGCGATTGCGACGGACGCGTGTGCTATTTCTCATCAGGTCAACGTTAACCCGTGTGTTGCTGATGATGTGCATGTCTTGGCCGATGCTTACCAACTGCCCTTTTCTGAGAAGTCTATCGATGCCTGTTTACTGGCGCATACGCTCTCCTATTCGTCGGATCCACACCGTGTTTTACGCGAAGTGGATCGGGTATTGATCAATGATGGATGGTTGTTGCTGAGTGGGTTTAATCCCATAAGTCTGCTCGGCGCTGGAAAACTGACGCCCGGCCTTCGTCAATGCCAGCCCTATTGTGCGCGTATGTTTACGCAGATGCGTATGATCGATTGGCTCAGCTTGCTCAATTATGAAGTGTTGTATCAGGGAACCTTCCACGTGGTGCCGTGGAAGATACCGCAGATGATAACAACATCAGCGCCTTTAGGCTGCCTGATGCTTCTTGTTGCGCGTAAACGTACCATCCCGCTTACCATGTCCCCCTTGCGCCAGAGGTTCAACAAGCTACCGGTGCGCAGAGCCGTAGGGGCAACCAAGAGCTATCGCAAAGGATACCGACCGCTCTGAGCGTGTTATTCCGGCTGATACCCGGTATCGTCCTGCGTCGGGTGCGAGGCTGCCTGGCGTGCCAGCTCATCGCATTTCTCGTTTTCAGGATGTCCCGCATGGCCCTTAACCCACTCCCAACGCATCGTATGCCGCTGAATGGCGGCATCCAGGCGCTGCCAGAGATCGATATTCTTAACCGGCTTTTTGTCAGCGGTTTTCCAGCCTTTAAGTTTCCAATTGTGGATCCAGCGCGTGATACCCTGCCGCACATATTGGCTATCGGTACTCAGTACCACCGTACACGGCGTGGTCAATGCTTCCAGAGCGGCAATTGCCGCCATTAACTCCATGCGATTATTGGTCGTCAGGTGATAACCTGCACTCAAGGTTTTTTCGTGCTGCTTGTAGCGCAGTACCACGCCATAACCACCCGGGCCGGGATTTCCCAGACAAGAACCATCGGTGAAAATTTCTACCTGCTTTGTCATCTCTGGTAGACTCTGCCTTAATCATAAAAACCGTAAGTCTGACATAAAACGAAAGCGATGAGCACTGCAATTACACGACAGATCGTTCTGGATACCGAAACCACGGGGATGAACAGGCTCGGCGTCCATTATGAAGGCCATAAAATCATTGAGATTGGTGCGGTGGAGGTCATTAATCGCCGCCTGACGGGACGCCATTATCATGTGTATATCAAGCCTGATAGATTGGTTGATCCGGAAGCGTTCATGGTCCACGGCATCAGCGATGAATTTCTACAAGATAAACCTGCCTATGCTGAGATAGCAGAGGAATTTATTGAGTTCATTCGCGGTGCGGAACTGGTTATTCATAATGCCGCGTTTGATATCGGCTTTATGGACTACGAATTTCGGATGCTAAATCGGGATATCCCGAAAACTGAGACTTTTTGCAAGATCACCGATAGCCTCATGGTCGCGCGCAAGCTGTTTCCTGGTAAAAGAAACAGTTTGGATGCATTGTGCGACCGTTATCAGATAGATAACAGCAAACGAACGCTGCACGGGGCGTTGCTCGACGCCGAAATCTTGGCCGATGTCTATCTGGCCATGACGGGGGGACAAACCTCTTTGGCGTTCGCCATGGAGAGTGACACGCAGCAGGTGAGTGCAGAAAGTGAGAGCGTGCAGCGCATTACACGCCAAACGTCTGCTTTGCCCATCATTTATGCCAGCCCGGAAGAGCTGGCCGCGCATGAAACACGCCTCGATCTGATTGCCAAAAAAGGGGGCAGTTGCCTGTGGCGCCAATAATTATCGTCCGATTGATGATGATTGCAGCATGACGCTGGAATTATAAACAAACAGTAGTAATTGATTATAAAAAGCATTGACGCCATACCCAGATCACCTTAGTATTCATCCCGCTCGCAAGGGCATGTTAATGGGGAGCGGTAGTTCAGTCGGTTAGAATACCTGCCTGTCACGCAGGGGGTCGCGGGTTCGAGTCCCGTCCGTTCCGCCAATAACTAGAAAATGCTGATATAAGTTCGCTTATATCAGCATTTTTTTTTGCTTTTTCGATACGTGCCGAATTTATCAACAGTAAAGAGAGCGAAATTGTATAGTATTCCTTTCGTTGAAAATGCTAAGTATTAGCCACGATACTCGCTTTTAACGCTGGGAAGATGAAATCTGTTCATGAGATCGTCTTAATGTGTGGATTCACCACCGTGTCAGATATTATCGATTATAAGAATGTTGAACGGATAATTTATATTATATTTTCTCAGTTTATGCTATCACTCATTTACTGAATATCATATGCGTTATCCTCTATCCGTTTTTATCATTATGTTTGAATGCTAATAAATTCACAATAAAACAATGTATTATCCATGATAGAATGGCCTGGTGTCACATAAAAAACATGCGTGTGGTTGTTCATCCTCTCATTTCTCTGCTTGTCCGCTTATTTTTATTCATCGTTTTATTAACGAGATCGGTATTTTATTCTTTTATCTTTAAGTTTTTGGTGTGAACTTCTAAATGTTGAACTCTCATTCATTTAATGATGATCTGATGTAGATAGGTGGTTTTTTTAATGTTTTTATGAATGAATATCTGTCTGATTTGATTTTGTTAGTTATTCTTATAACGTATTTAAAGAATGGCTATGTTTATTGTTCTTTGTTTTGTCGGTGTGCTTTTTAGAAGTAAGAAAAATCTTATTATTATTCTGGGTTTGCTAGTGTTTTGTTAATTGATAGGCTATGGCGATTGTTATCGTGCTTTTCTTTGGCAATATGACCATTGTTAATGGTGAAAAATGGATGCTATAAAATCACCGCTCAATAATGAGTGTTAAAGAGCGCTAAGTCGAAAGTAAGACGCTAAGACTAAGACGCGGTGAAATAATAGTGTTAATAAATGGAGAAGATAGGTATGCATTCTTTAGCAAGCTTTGTTCAAGGGAAATCAATCGAAGGTTATGTGTATTTTACTGAGGCTTTGCGTAATTTTAAAAACGACCAACGGGGAGTGACCGCTGTTGAATATGCTATTGTGGCGGCGGGGGTTGGTGGTGTGGTTGCCGTTGCTTTCGGAAAAGAAGGAACATTTACGGTGATGCTAAATAATATTTTTGGTAGCTTGCAAAAGGTTGTGACAGAAAAAATTCTACCCAAACAGTAACCTTGAAATGTCAATTATCATATGGATGAAAGCTTAAAAAAGGCCGATTGACTAGTTTGTTAAAGAAGGCGCTCTATATACATAAAGATATAGGGCCCTGTTTTTCATACACTGATTTTTTTGCCGTACATAGATTGTTTTAATTATTTATTATCAATGATGTTCTGTAAGGGTTTTTATATCAAGCTGAGAGTGAGGTTGGGTTGCAATTAAAATGAAAAAGAGTGCACTGATTATTTACATATTAATGATTCTGATAGGTGTTATCGGTATTTTATTCTATATGAAATCCGAACATACGCCGACACCAGGATCGGGGGAAATGCAGGGGTATTCTTTAACTGAAACCATTGTCGTGGCCGTTGCCCAGCGCGATCTGGCTGCCAACAGCATTCTGGAGAAAGATGATTTCCAATTGAGAAATATATCTGCATCACCCGAAAGTACGGATATGCAGTTCAATATAAAAGAAAATGACCTTATTCATTGGGCACTGAAAAACGCAGTAGCCAAAGGCAGCTACCTTCAACCTACCTCGTTGGTTGAGCCCGGCAGTGATGATTATATTACCATGTTTATAGCGCCTGGAAATGTGCTTTATCCTTTTGATTTGGATGCCTCTGATAATTATTTGCTCACCAATTTAAAGCCAGGAGCCAGTGTGGATATCTATCTTTCATACGGACTCCGCCAAGACGATGACGGGAGTGAAGAGATTATTTCTCCTGCACGATCGATTCGCGATACACGGCTTAAACCTTTGATGATCAATAGGCGGGTGTTGGCGATCCGACGGGTAAGCGGGGATGAAAAAGAGAAGACTCATGAAAGCAGAAGCCAGCTCTTGGTTGAACTGAGAGATGCAGAAATCAAGTTGCTAAAGGGATTAGAAGGAAACGCCAAGATACTGCTATTTCCCACGGTCAGAAGCCCCATTGACTTGCGTTCGAGAGACAGTGAAACGCTTTCCGGCAAAGAGGCAACATGGCCCGTCAGCGGTGCTCCCTTGTTTGATGGACCTCGCTCGCGACCAACAAACGAGTGGCGCGGTTAACAGGCCTTTTTAGGACCTGATTGGGAAATTTTAACAGAGGAAAAAGGTTGATGATGAAGCGCTTCTCATTTCACGTTAGTTTAATGCTAACACTGATTTTATCGTTCCCGTTAATTGCCATGGCCGAACAGTTATTTTTAAAACCAGGGCAATCAAAAACATTACGGACTAAAAACCATGTAAATACCGTATTTATCTCAGACCCCTCCGTAGCAGACTATAAAATATTGAATGAAAATACCATTGTACTGTATGCGAAAGGTCAGGGTATTTCGGAAGTCACTGCTTACGATTCTGACACCAAAATTTTAGCTGATTTACAAATAAATGTTGATTCATTTTTGGGTGATATCAATCAGCGTATTGCACTTGAATTTCCCGGTAGTCAAGTGGTCGTTAAAAGTTTCATTAGCGGTGAAGGTAAATCTTATATCCTGACGGGGACTGTGCCCGATGAGGAAACCCGTGGGGCGGTATATCAGTTAGTGGGCAGTGTCGTAGGGAAAGAAAGCCGAGACCTGAAGGTAAAGTATAATGCTACTGATCGGGAAAGCGCAGAAGTTTTTTTTATGACAAACAAAATTTATAACAATGTAATCAATAGATTGCAATTGCCCTCATCCAATCAAGTTAACGTAAAGCTCAGCGTTGTTGAGGTGAGTAAAAAGTTCACAGACACATTAGGGATTGAATGGAGTAATTTAACCCTGAGTGGACTCATTAAAGGCAGTGGGGCTGTTAATGATCCTGGCGTTTTCAGTTTGATTGGTCTTAAGCGTGGATTCGACGCAGAAAATATCAGTACCACAATCAGTGCTGTTAATAATGACAGTTTGGCTCGGGTTCTCGCTCAACCTAATCTCACCGTATTGTCCGGCGAAGTGGCCAGTTTTTTAGTCGGTGGTGAAATTCCGCTTTTAGTGCAAGGTAAAGAGGGTACAACCATACAATATAAAGAATATGGTATTCGATTAAATGTTGCTGCTAAAGTTGAAAAGAAACAGAAAATAAAATTATTGGTTTCTAATGAAATTAGCAGTGTCTCAGGAAGTTATGCATACAATAATTACAGCATACCTCAGATAAAAACACGGCGTTCCAGTTCTACGATCGAACTGGCTGATGGCGATAGTTTCGTAATTGGGGGCTTACTTAATGAAGAGGATGTTGAATCCCTGACCAAGGTCCCTTTCATTGGCGACATCCCTATTCTTGGGGCGCTAGCGCGTAAATCTCACACGGAAAGAAATAAAACAGAATTGGTGGTCTTTGCGACTGTCGAGCTGGTTAAACCCGTATCTGCGGCATCACGACAGAAAATTCAGTTACCTGAATATCACCGTAGCTCATCCGTTCAACTGTTTTTTAATAGTGGTGTGGATAAAAATACCCGAGAAGGGCGGCTTGCCAGTGATGCGCGTAATTTTATGGCTCGTGGTGGTTTTGCCAAATAGTCACGATAAACCAGAGTGCTAAACATTGGAGTTTCGCATGAAATTATTTTTTGATACTAAATCGAATAATAAAAATACAACAGTGACTTCACAGAAGAAAAAGTTTACACAGCCTATTTTAATTATTTCACCACGTCCTGATGTGATGTCAGATATTATTAGTCAGTTGTTAATGCATCATTTGGCAGATGTCATACCACATGAAGCGGATTTTTTTACTATGAATGATAATCCAGCAGCCAGTGATGCCATTGCGGTCATTGTTGATATTGGCGACGTGGACAATGTTGAACTGATTATACAGATGGTTGCGCTTCTTATCCCTGTGTCGGCAAAACCGATTCTTGTGGGCAATAATGATTCAATCCGCTTTGCACAGGCGTTGATGATGGCAGGAGCCAACTATCGGCATATTGGATCGCAGTTAGCGCAGTTGCCCGATCTGATTCGTGACCCTATTCCGGCCGCACATAACCGATCGATGATGAAAATCAGCATTCTGGGATGCAAGGGCGGGGCCGGAGCATCCACCGTGGCATATCAGCTTTTCAAGGCTGCGGGAATGTTGACCTCAATACCCATGCTGTTAGTGCAGGGGAGCAGTGGCAGCCGGGATTTGGATTTATTGTTAGCGAAAGCGTTACCCAGTGACGGCAGTATTGTTGATCTTACCGCGCATCAGTCGGTAAAAATGGAAACGTGCGATACCGCATGGCTGTATGAGGATACTGCATTTAATCGTTATAACCTGGCCTTCTTTGATCATGGAATTCATACACACGTCGAACAGCAACTGGAACAGGTATTTATGCAGTCCCATGTCATCGTGCTGGTGATTTCACGGGCGTTGGCCTCATTGCGTGTGGCAAAAAATATACTTGAAGCGCATAAACGTTTCTTGCTGGCAAATCCACTAAGAGAAGTGCGTATTTTGCTGTGTTTAAACGAGAGTCATCCCAAAAGTACCGATGAGCTTGCTAATGCTGACATTGAAGAGTATCTCGGGATCGCTATTTTTAGCATTAATGCCTACAACGTTCACCGTAGTCCACTCTCTTCAGAGAGCCCATTTTATCGACTTGCTGCTCATTTGTTAGGCAAGTCGTTGGACCCTAAGCCTTCCCGTAAACTCCTGTTTGCCCTACCGACTTTCCGTCGTACTGCGCGTCAAAATGCAGCCGTGTGATTTGATATCAGCGAGATAGGGAATGGAACAGGTAAAAGGAGAAAAAGGCGGTGAATAGCGAAACTGAAATGACCAGTACACTGCTCTATTTTCGTGAGCAGGTGCTTAAGAATATAGATATTGAGCGCATCGATGAGTTAAAAAATCAACGCGATGCGCTGTTGCGAGAAGTTAATGACGCCATCCAACGTGTAATGAATAACACCGGGCAATATCTTTCAAGCCGCGTTTGTAACTGCTTAAGCGAGCTTATTGCTGATGAGATTACGGGGTATGGACCGCTGCGTGAGCTGATGGAGGATGAAAGCGTCAGCGACATTCTGGTTAACGGACCTGAACGTATTTTTGTCGAGCGCGCGGGAAAGTTGGAATTAGTCGATAAACGTTTTATCAGCAACGAGCAGTTGATTGATATTGCCCGCCGGCTAGTTGCACGTGTGGGGCGCCGCGTTGATGACTCGCAACCGCTGGTCGATGCGCGCATGCCTGATGGTAGTCGCCTGAACGTTGTTATTGCGCCTGTTGCGCTGGATGGCGCTTCGATCTCAATTCGTAAGTTTGGTTCCGGGCAGAGAACGCTGGCCAACCTGATTGAGTACGGCAGCATGAATGAAATGATGGCTAACTTTTTGGTCATCGCGAGTCGCTGTCGCGTCAACATTATCGTTTCAGGCGGAACCGGGTCTGGGAAAACAACGCTGCTAAATGCCATGTCCCAGTATATCGATGAAGGTGAGCGGGTACTGACGTTAGAAGATGCCGCTGAGCTACGTTTACAGCAACCGCATGTTGTCAGGTTGGAGACCCGCATGGCCGGTGCCGAGAACCAAGGCCAGATTACGATGCGTCATCTCGTCGTTAATGCACTGCGTATGAGACCCGATCGCATCATTATCGGGGAGTGCCGGGGAGAAGAAGCGTTTGAAATGTTGCAGGCAATGAATACCGGCCACGATGGCTCCATGTCAACCTTGCATGCCAACTCACCGCGCGATGCTTTGGCGCGTCTGGAAAGTATGGTGATGATGTCAAGTGCAGCGCTTCCTCTTGCGGCAATCCGCCGCAATATCGTATCGGCCATCCATATCATTGTTCAGGTATCGCGTTTGCCTGATGGCTCTCGGAAGGTCATTAACATTACCGAAGTGATGGGGATGGAGGGCGATAACATTATCTTGCAAGATATTTTTAGCTACTCCGCTCAGGCTGAACGTACTGAAACGGGCGATATTCAGGGATGCTTTACCTCTTTTGGTTTATTGCAGCGTTCAGCCGTATACCAACAGGCGATAATCCATAATATGCAAGAGCCTTTGAAGCAACTGTTTGGAAGTAAATTACCATGATCTTTATTTTCATAAGCATGCTTCTGCTGGGGTTGTTGCAACTCGTGTTAGCGCTCAAGAAGAGAAAAAATATCCGGCGATTGCGTCATATTGCAACCGTACCGACAGCCAACAGGCTAACCCATCTACTCCAGCAACACCTATTATGGCAACGGTTAGTGGTGCTTTTCAGTGATGTTCCACGGTATTTAATAGGTAAGGAGTATAACCTGGCGTTAAAAAATGGTTTGGTTGTCTTCTTTGTCCAGGGAGTAAGCATTTATAGCAGCCTAACGTATTTACATCTTGATGTACTTATTGTGTCACCGCTCATGTTGCTATTGACTCTGTATGTGCTTTATCAACGGAGTAAAAAAGTGGCTCGAACCGTATTTGAAACTGCTTTTTCAGAGGCCTTGAACATTATTAATAGCGTCATTAGCGCTGGGAATTCAGTAACGCTCGGTATTGAACAGTGTGGTGATAAGATTGTAGGTACACTTGGCGAGGAATTTAGACGAATATCTCAGCGTCTTGAGATCGGTGAGGAGGTTGAAAATGTTTTGATGGAGTCGTATCGACGTTTACCTTACAGAGAGTATTATTTTTTTATTGTTACTGTCTTGGTGAATATGAAAGGGGGAGGGCAAATAAAGGATGTCATGACGCGATTGGCTCTCATGATCTCCAATGGAAGAATTATTGAAAGAAAAAAAATGGCCATGACGTCTGAAGTAAGAATGTCTGTAAAAATACTAACGGCTATCCCCATTTTATTCTTGTTCTTTATAAAATACACGTCTCCCGAAAATTTTTCTATATTGCTTTATGACCCAGTGGGTAAAGTTATACTTTATTATGCAATGGGTAGCATCTTCTCAGGCTTTTTTATCCTTTGGTTAATGATGAATAAACTATAGGTGCGTTATGTTTTATCTTTTTTCTTTGCTAATGATCGCGCTAGGCTTGGGTGGATTTTCTATTCATTATTTAAAAGATAGGAATAAAAACAAATCGTTGGCACTACTGAATGTACATAAGCACTTATTGACTGAGAAGGTAAACCAGGATGACATATCTCATATTGAAACGATTTTAATAAAGTCGAGTCGTTTAATTCTGATTACTGCATTGTTAGATAAAAATGTGATACTAAAAATGCTAACCGCCGTTACGCTTGGTGGAATGTTATTTTTGCTGAATGTAAGTGGTATCCTCCAGGTATCAGTGAATGTTTTACTCATTTGTTTTTTAATCCTGAGTGTGTCAGTCATTATTTTACCTGATGTGATCAAAAAGCGTATTATCGTAAAACGGTTAAAAAACATATCAAACGATTTACCCTTTATTATTGATATGATGGCGGTTTGTATTCAGTCTGGAATGACGGTTGAAAAATCCATGCGATATATTAGTGAAAACACTAAGCATGTTAATAGGGATATTGCCAGAATTCTGGAGCGTGTCATGCTAAAAACAGAGGTTAGTGGAATCAATGCCGCGTTGGAACAACTTTATCAAGAGATAGCCAGTAATGAAGTGAGAATGTTGTGTACAACATTACAGCAGAGCATAAATTTTGGCTCATCCATTTATAAAATGTTAATTGCTTTAGGCAAGGAAATGAGAGATATACAGTTACTCGATATGGAAGAAAAAGTGGCAAGCTTATCTGCCAAAATGACCATGCCGATGATTGGATTTATTATGTTTCCATTGTTGGCAATAATTGTTGGGCCAGGTTTAATAGGGATGATGGCATTATGGGGAAGTTAGTTTATGTTTTATCGTTACTTTCGATTTTTTTTCTCTCAGGATGTGTTACCCAAAACGGAAATAACAATGCTATTAATGAGGAGCAGAAGGAGTTTATTCTTGCCAAAATGAATGATTATCAAGGGTTAATTAGGTTGTATCGTGAAAAACTAAACCGAAAAGAGAATGAAAAAACACGATATGTTTTGGCGAAATATTATCACTCCGCTATGGATTATGAATCATCAAGGCATTATTTAGCCCCCTTGTTGGCTAATAATCCCGACGAGGATGTGCTGCTGCTTGAAAGCAAGAATTTGCTGGAGCAGGGACATATCTCTGAAGCGCTTGGCCGTGTTAAGGCGGCTTTGAATAAAAACCCTGAAAATGGTGATGCGTTGAACACGCAAGGCGTGTTGCTGGCGCAGCAGGGCGATTATCTTGCCGCCAAGGCATCGTTTGATAAAGCCCGAACGCATTTTGTTGATGAAGATAAAGTGATTAATAACCTGGCGATGCTGGCCATTATGCAAGAGGATTATCCTACTGCGCGGGATTATCTGGCACCCTTGTATTCGCGAGGGTATACGGGCGAAAACCTGTTACATAATTTAGTATTTGTACTGGTGAAATTGCGCGATTTTGAGGGAGCGGAGGCGGTGCTGCATCGTGCGAAGAACGCTGATGTCAGTGATGGTTTACTTGAGTCGTTATCAAAAATCAAACCTCGCTCCCAACGCCAGTTACAGCAACGCGAATTGCTGGCTAAACAAGATGTGTCGATAAAAAAAGGGCAGGATGAAGAAGGCACTACGTCCACATTACCGTTATCAAAAGAACGAAATAACGAGATTATTGCGGTTCGAGCGGGACAACATGAAAAATATTTCCGCATGACAATGGAGTCACGGGAACGAATGGCCATTAAAAAGCTAGTCGATAGAGAGCTTGACCAGTTAGTTTATGAGTTACAAGGCGTGACGGCGAGTGATGATATATTGCGAGTAGGGAATGGTTTGATGGCTGACGGCAACGTAAAGTCAATTTCAATCATTCACAAAGATAAAAATACCATTTTGGTTACGTTCTTATTAAAGAAAAATATTGATAAGGTGAAGGTATTCCATCTTGCCGCTGAAAAATCAGCCCCAGAGAGATTGATATTTGATTTTTATCACGGCTAGTTTTTAGTTTGGTGTTTTTTTTCATATTCACTGCGTTATACGTATCGACTGGTTTTTATTATATTAGGTTAATTACCGGATCGTCTGCCGATTCATTATACTATACTATTTCGTAGGCTATAAACGCATATGGTATGTTTAAGGGATTAAGTAAAGTGAAACTAGAAGGGATGCTTGCAATGACCATCAGTGTAATATTGACATTCGTCTGTTATACGGATATTCGTTATCGGAAAATTACCAATGCGACGACATTGCTCATTTTTTCTCTTTCACTTTTATTAACTTTTCACCATCTTGAAGAATGCTCTTTACCATTACTGTTGCTATTGTTTGGTGTCGGTTTTGTTTTCTCTATAGTCGGTGTGATCGGTGCAGGTGATGTTAAACTGGTATGTGCATTATCAACGGGGCTTTCAACGACAGATATAGGTAATTTTTTATTTTTGATGGGAATGACGGGGATTCCACTCACGTTGCTTACGTGTTTATATTATAAGCTATTCTCAAAAAATAACGTCATTACTATACCCTATGGTGTTGCTATTTGCTCTGGCTATTGGTTGTTGTGGGCAGTGTAAGTAAAAGGAATGAAAATTGAACAACAAGAGAGAAAGTGTGTTGTTATGGTATCGTTCAAGCAATGGAAGTGCTGCACTTGAGTTTTCTTTACTCTTTATTCCCTTTGTTATGGCATTTCTTTTTCTCGCAGAGCTGTGTCGGGTGGTTTATATTTCATCAGCTCTGGATTTGGTACTGGCTGAGTCCAGTTATAGTGCATCGCTTCGTCAGTCTGATAGAGATTATAACGCTTATTTTAAGAAGGCTTTGAATATGCGTTTAGATGTATGGCCATTATTTACCAAAGAAAATATTATAAGTACGTCTGTAAAATATTGTGATGACATTGCTGCATTAATTGAGAATGACAAACATTGCTTATCCCCCAATGCAGTTGGAAAACCGTTGGCATTGTATCTCGTGAATATTCATTATCGGCCTCTCTTCTTTCTGTTTCCGAAAGTGATGGTTGAACAGCAATGGAAGAGAAAGGTTGCTTTTGTTCAGGAATTTCAGCGAGGAGAATTGTAATATGTCTTCGCTTTGCAGAAATGGAAAATGGCTGTCTGAGATAAAAAGTGAGAAAGGAAGTGTAGCGATTGAGTTTTTTTTCTACTTTCTTTCTGTCGTACTACTCTGTTTTTTATTGGTTGATTACGGTCGATATTTTTTAAACAAAGGCTATATGGAACGTATCAATCATTCTCTTGCCACAGTGCTGCGTGAACGCACTGTACTTTATCATGGGAAGGAGAGGTTAACACAGGATGATGTCAATCAGTTAGATTTATTGGCAAAGATGCTTTTGGCTGAATCTCACATTGGGGAAAAGTATAATCTTTATGTGGATGCTATCTATTTTGATGAGGGTGTCAAAACAGAGAAAAAAATGAAAGGTAAGCCCATATCCTTTACTGTGCTTCATGTGACCGATAGCAGTTGCCCAAAGTCCGCGTTTGCAGCGGATTTGACTAAACGTATTCCTCTTTCCCCTTTTTCTCATGCTGGTACTGGGTCGACGCGAACTGAGCATTGGCTACCTGTTTATCAAGTCACTCTTTGTACTCAAGGTCAGTATAGCGTGTTAATGAAAATATTACGTGCCATTGATCTATCTATAGGAAATATCTCTGTGAGTAACGCGGTAATTCCTCGGTAAGTTTCTCGGAGTTCGATAAGTCATGAAGATAAAACATGCTGTTGATTTCTTTCTGTTGGTATTCCGCAGAGAGTCTGGGGCAATGACATTGCTGTTTGCTATTATGTTTCCAATGTTATTGATGTTTTTTTCTTTAGCACTCGATGGAGCACATTTTCAGGCAAACCGTGCCCGATTGGCCGATGCGATGAATCAGGGGGTGTTAGCCATCGCGATAAACGATCGCTGTGATTACGTCATGGATAAAGAGTGTGCTGTTAAGCATGGAAATGAGACAGCCAATAAAACGATTCTTAGCCACTATCTGAACTATTATTTGCCCAATGTAAGGTTTACTGATAACGATATGGAGGTTATTGTCAGTCTGAATCGTGATAATGAAAAATTAACCTCAATTGATTATAATGCATCAGGGATTGCGACATTACATCCTATCTTTAAAAAATACAACGAAGTTGGATTTAGTGATAATGTCCTCGTTCGAGCAGACAGTTCCGCCGGTACAGTAAGAAAATCGATGGAACAGAAAAGTCTCCCTACGGATTTTGTTTTTGTTGTGGATGTTTCTTCCTCAATGGGGCTGGATATTAATGGTAAAAGTACAAAGGTTGAAAATGATAAAAAATATACTATTTTAAAAAATGCTGTTGTGAGATTTTCTAAAACCATTCTTAATAGTAACGAGAAAAATGCTATTGGTATCGTTCCTTTTAATGTCGGCGTTCCTGTTAAATTGAATAAAAAAGACATTTTTGGTGGCAAAGAAACTGGGTGTTCTTTTGTTGGTAAGCTTAAAAAAAAGTATGAGGGGGTTAGAAATAAAAAAGTCGACTTTAATTTTTGGTATAACAAAAATTTCAATGAGAAAAATAAGGATTTCAATCAGCAGGATGAGATTATCACCTCTTATTACAAATCAATCGTCTCACCTGCTTTGAGGCTTACCATGGAGCAAATGGTTAATGATAAGAAGTGGTGCGCTGAAATTTATAATATAAATGGTTCCTACAGTTGTGATGCTGATTCTCGCGCTAATCTTCGGGCGCACCCTGAAGAATTTACTCTTTATTATAATAAGGCAGAAGAATTATCCACACTGGCAGAAAAATATTTCAATGTTGTAAATGTTGAAACTATTGATTTCGATGAAACTTTGAAGGATGACTATTTGTTCTCTGATAAATCAGTTACTACTTATACTTACTTTCCTTATCATGGTAATGATGGGATGTTTCACAATATGTGTTTTGATCATTGGCATAGTGTACTACTACCAAAATATGATGATGTAAATGATATTAAAATTATAAATAAAATAATGGATTATACTGATTTTATGCGAAAAAGAGAGTCTCCTTCCTCTTATTTGATTGAGTTAACCAGCAGTGCTGAGGTTATCTCGAATTTTAAGGAGATGAAGTTCCATGGGGGGGAGACCGACACCAGTAGTGGTTTGTTGCGGTCGCTACCTGTTATCGCAAAGGGGAATAACCCTAGAAAAGTCATTATTATGGTTACTGATGGGGAAGATAGCAGTGAGCCGCAAAAGTTGGCTACAGCACTTCATAAGAAATACCATATTTGCAAACGAATCAAAGAGGGGTTATTAAATCACAATAAACTTCATAAGACGGTTGAGGTGGATATGTTTTTTATTTCACTGGCGAAAAATGGGGTTGATGGTGACGAGGTTAAATTTTGGCGCGAATCCTGTGTTGGAGACGATAATGCCTTTGTTGTTAGTGATTATCAAAGTCTGATGAATATACTGGCAAAGATCGCTAAAAAAGAGCAAATAAACTTTATCGATAAAAGTGATTTTTAATCGATAAAGTTTATTTGGGAGGAATATGAGGACAATAGTCATTGCGGATGCACTCTATTATCGTTATGTAGGGCTAAGCGCTCTTTTTTATAAAAAATTCGACGGCAATCCTGATGTGGATGTGTTCGATCACTACAATGAGAAAAAGCTAACGCGCAGAGGGGAATACCGTAATGCGCTGGTCATTGGTAATCAAACCATGCATGAGATGGAGAGAACCAATCGATTATTGCTCGCCAATAACAGCGATATCATCGTTTATCGTATTTTTTTTTCCGATATGATCAAACTGCGGCGCTTGAAGCGACATTTGGTGCTGAGTCCTTATTGTATCGTGGTGTCTTCAGATATCGCCAATCGTGATTTATTTATGCTAAGCCATTCTTGGCTGGGGTGTTTAGATAAAGAGAAATTCGCTTATGTCAGGTTTAATTCACACGAGCGACAACTGTTACTGTATTGGGAGGCGATAACACAGGGTCATATTCCTGATGGGCTTAAGGATATTGCCTACTCCGTTGTTAGCCGTTTAAAGCGAAAGCTGGATATTCGCAGTGAATACTCCCTCTATCTGCTGTGGCGGATAACGCATCTGGGGATTTTTTCTTTGAACAATTTTTCAATCAGCAGTAACTGCAGCCGGGGCAGGGCACCTGTATCGAGTAAACCCTCGGCTACGCCCCGGATTCCCCACGGCTATTTTTTTCTGCGCTAAACCTATTGCGTTGTGCGCCTATTGCGTTGTGCTGAAGGGATGAGGGCCGGGGAGCATCGCTCCCGGGCCGCGTTCTGTCGCTTAAAAATCCCAGTCATCATCTTCGGTATTAACTGCCTTGCCAATGACGTATGAAGAGCCTGAACCGGAGAAGAAATCGTGATTTTCATCCGCATTGGGTGATAATGCGGAAAGGATTGCCGGATTGACATCGGTCATGTTGGCAGGGAACAGCGCTTCATAACCAAGGTTCATTAACGCTTTATTGGCGTTGTAATGCAGAAACTTTTTCACATCCTCAGTCCAGCCCACACCGTCGTACAGCGCTTCAGTGTAAAGGATTTCGTTGTCATAGAGATCCTGCATTAAATCAAAGGAGTAGTCCTTTATCTGTTGTTGTCGCGCAGCGTCAGCGGTGGCGAGACCTTGCTGGAATTTATAGCCAATATAATAGCCGTGCACGGCTTCATCACGGATAATCAGGCGAATCAGATCGGCGGTGTTGGTCAGTTTGGCACGGCTGGACCAGTACATCGGTAAATAAAAGCCGGAATAGAACAGAAAAGATTCGAGAAATACGCTGGCGACCTTTTTCATCAGGGGATCGCTGCTGCGGTATTGCTCAAGAATCAGTGTGGCTTTTTTTTGCAGCGTGGCGTTTTCTTCACTCCAGCGATAGGCATCATCCACTTCGTTGGTGAGGCAAAGCGTCGAAAAAATCGAACTGTAAGAACGGGCGTGCACTGCTTCCATAAAGCTGATGTTTGACAGCACCGCTTCCTCATGCGGGGTGACGGCATCGGGCATCAAGGTGGGAGCGCCCACGGTGTTTTGTATGGTGTCTAGCAGCGTAAGCCCAGTAAAAACGCGGATGGTCAACTGGCGCTCCTGGGGAGTTAGTGTGCTCCAGGAGGGAATGTCGTTCGATAGCGGCACTTTCTCCGGTAGCCAGAAGTTACTGGTCAGACGATTCCACACTTCCAAATCCTTGTCGTCTTCGATTTTATTCCAGTTGATCGCTTTTACGCGAGTGAGCAGAGTCATCGTTAAATTCCTTCGAGAAACCTATCAGAGCGCACAGGAAACACAGCCTTGCACTTCAGTACCTTCCAGTGCCATCTGGCGTATGCGCACGTAATAGATGGTTTTAATACCTTGTTTCCAGGCATAAATCTGTGCCTTGTTGATATCTCGGGTGGTGGCGGTATCGCGGAAAAACAGCGTTAACGACAGCCCTTGATCGACGTGCTGAGTGGCGGCGGCATAGGTGTCGATGATTTTTTCCGGGCCTATCTCGTAAGCATCCTGGTAGTAATCCAGGTTGTCATTGGTCATGTACGGGGCTGGGTAGTACACGCGACCAATCTTGCCCTCCTTGCGGATCTCAATACGCGACACGATGGGATGAATGCTGGAGGTGGCGTGGTTGATGTATGAGATCGATCCAGTGGGTGGCACCGCTTGTAAATTCTGGTTATACAGCCCGTGCGCCATCACGGAATCGCGTAACTCGGTCCATGCTTGCTGTGAAGGAATAACAATTTGCGCCGTCTTGAACAGTTCGCGTACACGTTCCGTTTCCGGCTGCCAGGCGCGTTCGATGTATTTACTAAAATACTCACCGGATGCATAGGTCGATTGTGCAAATCCAGCAAAGGTGCGCCCACGCTCAATCGCCAGTTGGTTAGAGGCGCGCAGTGCATGATATGCCACGGTGTAGAAGTAGACGTTGGTAAAATCGATGCCTTCCGGTGAGCCATAAAAAATTCGCTCGCGAGCCAGATAGCCGTGCAGGTTCATTTGTCCAAGGCCAATGGCGTGGGAGTCGTCATTGCCTTTAGCGATGGAGGGCACAGAACGGATGTGGCTCATATCAGAGACCGCCGTCAAGGCGCGAATGGCGGTTTCCACCGTATTGCCAAAATCAGGTGAATCCATGGTTTTGGCGATGTTCAACGATCCCAGATTACACGAGATATCCTTGCCGATGTGGCGATAGCCTAAGTCATCATCGTACAGGCTGGCTTCGTTGACTTGAAGGATCTCCGAGCACAGGTTGCTCATGGTGATTCGGCCATGAATCGGGTTGGCGCGATTCACCGTATCTTCAAACATCATGTAGGGGTAGCCAGACTCAAACTGTATTTCGGCCAGAATCTGGAAGAACTCACGCGCCTTGATTTGCGATTTACGGATGCGCTTATCGTTTACCATTTCATGGTACTTCTCACTCACGCTGATTTCCGAGAAGGGCACGCCATACACCTGTTCCACATCGTAGGGAGAGAACAGGTACATCACCTGGTTGGCTTTCGCCAATTGGAAGGTGATGTCCGGGATCACAACGCCAAGAGAGAGCGTTTTGATACGAATTTTCTCATCGGCGTTTTCACGCTTGGTATCCAGAAAACGCAAAATATCAGGATGGTGCGCGTTGAGGTAGACCGCTCCTGCACCTTGCCGAGCACCCAATTGGTTGGCATAGGAAAACGCATCCTCCAGCATCTTCATGATGGGGATGATACCGGAGGACTGGTTTTCAATACGTTTGATCGGTGCGCCAGCTTCGCGGATGTTGGTCAAGGTAAAGGCAACGCCGCCGCCGCGCTTGGAGAGTTGCAACGCTGAATTGATGGCGCGCCCGATAGACTCCATGTTGTCTTCAATACGTAACAGAAAACAGGAGACCAACTCACCGCGCTGTTTTTTACCGCAGTTGAGAAAGGTTGGGGTCGCGGGCTGAAAGCGGCCGCTGATGATTTCATCGACCAGCGCGCTGGCAAGCTGGGTATTCCCCTTGGCCAATGCCAAAGCAACCAGACAGACCCGATCCTCGTAACGTTCCAGATAGCGTTTGCCATCAAAGGTTTTCAGCGTATAGCTGGTGTAATATTTGAACGCGCCCAGGAAGGTTTGGAAACGGAATTTGTGCGCATAGGCTTGCTGAAACAGGCTCTTGATAAAGCTGAATTGATACTGTTCCAACACGTCAGCTTCATAGTAGCCTTCTTCCACCAGATAGCGCAGTTTCTCCTCCAGATTGTGGAAGAACACCGTATTCTGGTTTACGTGCTGAAGGAAATAGCGCCGTGCTGCCAGCCGGTCTTTTTCAAACTGAATGTGCCCGTCAGCGTCATAGAGATTCAGCATGGCATTGAGCGCATGGTAATCGAGCGTGTTGTCGCTTTTTCCCTGCGCGGGGGCGTTGATTACGGATGTTGTTGCCAAAATTGGGTTACTCCTTTGCGCACATTGATGACATCTTCCGGTGTGCCGAGCAGTTCAAAGCGATACAGGTACGGCACCTGGCATTTCTGCGCGATAATGTCGCCAGCTAGGCAATACGCGGTGCCGAAGTTCATATTACCTGCGGCAATCACGCCGCGCAGACCGGCCCGGTTGTTGGCGTCGTTGAGGAAGCGAATGACTTGGTGCGGCACGGCACCTTTGCTGCTTCCTCCGCCGTAGCTGGGTACAACCAGAATGAACGGTTGTGCCACGTTGAGTACCGGCTGGTCTTCTGCTATCGGAATGCGCAGAGCGGGCAGACCCACGCGAGCGATAAACCGATGCGTGTTTTCCGATTGGCTGGAAAAATAGACCAGTGGATTCATTGCGCCCCCTTACTGCAACTGCGCTGAGCGCAATGCACCGATCTTATCCGGGCGAAAACCGCTCCAGTGATCGTCCTCTGTCATCACCACCGGTACCTGTTGATAGCCCAATGCCCTTACCCGCTGTAATGCCTGCTCATCTTCCGTCAGGTCGATAAGCTGATAGGTGATACCTTGTTTATCCAAAGCACGGCACGTCGCATTGCACTGAACACAGTGCGGTTTAGTGAAAATGGTAATGCGCATGATTCGTATTTACCTTTTGGGTTAAAGTCAGTATGGTAAAGCGGCCTTGTGACACCCTTGCGCTGCCGCCTTTCTGCGAAACGCGCCTCATCGATAACCGTGGCGTGATTAAATACTAGATGTAGATGTTTTTAATTTCAACCATACAATATATGGTGTTTAGTGCGGATTGGTTCAGGTGGACACTTGGATAGGGGGAGTGGGTTGTGCTACCGAGGGAAGACGCGTAGCGCTGCTGAGAATAAAAAAAACGGGCCGCTGTCGGCCCGCAGGTGCGTTATCTACAAAATCGGAAGATTCCTACCGTAGTAGATCTCGCGCATTTCATGATAGAGCAGATCGGTGATCCTTTTACGCTCCGCCGCTTCCAGATTTTCCGGCTCGGCGTTGAACAGATAGTGCCGTAGATCGAAATCCTTGAGCAGCATTTTGGTGTGAAACATATTCTCCTGATACACATTCACGTCCATCAGGTGATACAGCGACTTCATATCTTCCGACATGAAGTTCTGAATAGAATTGATCTGATGATCGATGAAATGTTTCACTCCATTGATATCACGCGTAAAGCCGCGCACGCGGTAGTCAATGGTGACAATGTCGGATTCCAACTGGTGAATCAGGTAATTCAGCGCTTTTAGCGGGGAAATCACGCCGCAGGTTGATACTTCAATATCGGCGCGAAAGGTGCACAGGCCGCCCTCGGGATGGCTTTCCGGGTAGGTGTGTACACAAATATGGCTTTTGTCCAGATGGGCAACCACGGAGTGGGGTAGCGGTCCGGGATGTTCGGAGTTATCGACATCGCGCGGATCCATCGGCTCCTCGCTGACCAGAATAGTCACGCTGGCGCCCTGAGGATCGTAGTCCTGCCGTGCGATATTCAAAATATTGGCACCAATGATCGTGCAGGTTTCCGTCAGGATCTCTGTTAAACGATTGGCGTTGTACTGTTCGTCAATATAGGCGATATAGCCATCGCGATCGTCAGCGGTTTTGGCATAGCAGATATCGTAGATACAAAAACTCAGGCTTTTGGTCAGGTTGTTAAAGCCGTGCAGTTTCAGCTTGTGCAATTTTCGTCACCCCCTTATGGCTGCAAGCGTCAGGCTAATGCATTGAGTAGATATTGTGGCAGCGCAAAGCTGCCGGTGTGGATTGCCGGATTGTAGTAACGGCAGGGGATACCCGAAGCGTGATAACGTGCCGCAAGCGTGTCCTGCGCGACCTGGCGCAGTGCCGGATCGTTACTGGCCCAGGCAAAGGTCATGATGCCACCGTAATAGGTAGGGATCGCCGCCTGATAGAAGGTGACGTCCGAAAAAGAACGGTTGAGCAAACGGTGGCTGTTGATGGCTTCATCCTGTTGCAGAAAACAGACGCCATTTTGCGCGACAAACAGACCGCCGGGATTCAGGCTGCGCGCACAACCATCGTAAAACGCTGAGCTGAAAAGACTTTCTCCTGGTCCGGTAGGATCGGTGCAGTCAGAAATGATCACATCAAACCTGTCGCGGTTTTGACTGACAAAATCAACGCCATCGGCGATCACCAGCGTTAAACGCGGATCGTCATAAGCCCCGGCACTGTGGTTGGGAAGATACTGGCGACAGAAACTGACCACACCCGCATCAATCTCCACCATGGTGATGTGTTCTACTTCCGGATGGCGACATACTTCGCGCAGGATGCCCCCATCGCCGCCGCCAACTATTAGCACGCGCTTGGCCGCGCCATGAGCCAGCAGAGGAACATGGGTAAGCATTTCATGGTAGATAAATTCGTCGCGTTCGGTGGTTTGCACCACGCCATCCAGCGCCATCACCCGCCCCAGTGCCGCATTTTCGAAAATAATCAGATCCTGATGTGCGGTTTTTTCATGAAACAGCACCTGGTCAATGGAAAAATATTGGCCGAGGCTGGCATGTAATGTTTCATGCCATATCTCTTTTCGGGACATGTCAGGGCTTCCTCTGCGATAACCGCCGTAAAAATGAGCGCGCCATCATAGCTAACTCGCTGATGGCTTGCACAGTGAAATTTCAGGCAGTGCAGGAAACGCTACACGAGCGCTATTTCGCCGGCACCAGCACTATTTCGCGTACGCGAGCAGACCGAGCGAGTTTTGCGCCAGCGATTGACACTTCTTGGGGGTAGGGATGGGGATATTACTCAGATCGCGGTAGCTGTCTTCACCCAGGCTGGTCATATCAAATTCACTGTAATTGTTGAGATTCCAACGGTTTTGTTGCGCGAAAGCGATCAGAACGCGTCGAATATGGTCGTTGGGAATGTCTTGATAACCACAGTTGTTTTTCAAATAGACGAAAATGGCCGTCAAGTCAGCGAGATCTTCCGCCTCAAATTCATTCAGTGCGTTACTGGCTGACGAAAATCCCATCAGACTCATAAGCAGCAGTGCCAGCGCAGAGCGTTTCATGATTAAACCTGTATCAACAATCGTAAAATGACGTTATCACAGATGGGGGAAGTGGGTTCAAGGTTTATTTTACGCGTTCACGTTAGTAAAACTCGTTATTCCCTGATGTGCCAATCAGTAGGGGAAGACCAATGGCCGGATTAAGCCCCATTTATTCCGTGTTGATAACATGACGCCGTGCGCAGCCTCTGTTATTAATAGATGATGGTCAATAAGATTTACCGTTGCTGGTGTGATGATGTCGGGTCTCTGGCGTATCAGTTATTGGGTCATTAACGGAGCTTTTTTGCTTCCCGTGGGGATCGTCTTTGCGCTGGCATTTTGGCCTGAGGCTGGTGGCATACAAGCACTTTGGCAGCAGGGGATGCCACTTTATCTGCTGCATACGACGATTCTGGTCTGTGGCGCGGTGGCGCTGAGCTTGCTGATTGGGCTGCCTGCTGCCTGGGTCATGGCCTATTACCGTTTTCCTGGCAAACGCGGCGTCGCCTGGGCCTTGTGTTTGCCGCTGGCCATGCCTGCCTTTTTGATGGCTGATTTTTATGCCGATGTGCTGGGGCAACATGGCGTGCTGTGGGCGCTGTTTGACCTTCCTGCATTCAGCGAAGAAAGTGCATACCGCCGAACGCTACTGGGCGCCTGCGCCGTGCTGGCGCTGGCGTTTTACCCTTACGTTTATCTGCCGGTGCGCCATGCGCTGGAATCCCAACCGCCGCACTGGTTACAGGCCGCGCAACTCCTCAAACTGACGCCGCGCCAGGTCTTCTGGCGTTTGTCTTTTCCGCTGGTGCGCCCGGTTATTGGAATGGGGGCCATGCTGGTGGCCGTTGAGGCTTTGAATGATTATGGTACTGCGCGCTTACTGGCACTGCCTACGCTGACAACGCGTTTGATCGATGCAGGCGTGTTGCAAGGTGATACTCAGGCTGTCGCTCATTGGACGCTCTCTCTGTTGCCTTTCATTGTGCTGCTTACCTGGCTTGGGCTGCGCTTTGCCCGCCAGCAACGGCAAAATACCTTTCCGGGGATCGCGGATTACGTCGCCAAGCCAGTGCTGACGGTCGGTAAGGGGCGGTTGGTTACGCTGTTATGCTGGGGGCTGGCGCTGTTGGCTTTCGGCTTGCCGCTCGGTCGCTTACTGTATTGGCAACTCGTGCATGTTCTCGACGGCTGGAACGCAACGCTGCTCGATTCGCTGTTGAACAGTCTGACCATGGCATCGCTGGCAGCGGTTATTCTGTGTACGATGATGGTCCCTTTTCTGCTGTTTATCCGTCTGGCAGGCTTGCGCGCCGGACGCGTTTCCTTCGTTCTGGCGCAGTGGGGTTATGTGTTTCCGGGAGCCGCGCTGGCGACGGGTATTGCCATTCCATTGATTGCACTGGATAACGGGCTTCGTTCTCTGGCGATGCTGGCGGAGATGCCGTTTTCCCCCCCGCTGTTTTCCAGTGTTTGGTTGATCATGGTGCTGGTTTACTGCGCCAAATTCAGCCGCTTTGTGCTGGAGCCACTCAGTGTGGGTATGGCAAACATTCCGAGCATCCTGGATCGGGCCAGCGAAGCTGCGGGTCTTTCGCTCTGGCAACGCTGGACGCGCGTTTACTTCCCATTGCTGAAACCGCAGGTGATGATGGGCGCGGTTATACTGTTTTTCGAAGGCATGAAAGAGTTAAATGCCGCATTTTTGTTCCGCACGTTTGGGTGGGAAACCTTGCCGACGTATGTTTTTCGTCTTGTTGCCGATAACGGGTTGCAGTGGGGGGCTCTGCCAGCGCTGTGTTTAGTGCTGATTGGCGGTGTGCCGATGTTATGGTTTCAATGGCTTTGGAAGGGAAATAATCGATGACGCCCACCACGGTTTTGGCGGTGCAAAGCGTGTCTTGTCATTTCAGGCAGCAGCCCGTGCTGGACGCGATAACATTTTCAGTGCGCGAGCAGGAGCTTATTTGTGTATTAGGCCCGCACGACAGCGGAAAGAGCACGCTGTTGCAAGCGATCGCGGGCTTGTTGCCGGTGACAAAAGGGGAGATAGCGCTTGTGGGTGAGCGCATGAGCACCCCGATGGTGTCTGTTCCCGCGCATCAGCGTCCTGTTGGGTTGGTTTTTCAAGACTACGCCTTGTTTCCACATCTGACCGCGCAGGAGAATCTGGCCTTTGCCCGCCCGGTTCCCATGACGCAAGAATATAACGATGCGGTGCAGGAGATGCTGACGCTGTTGGGGTTGACCGCGTGTGCGGCACGCTATCCTCGCGATCTCTCTGCCGAGCAGCAACTGCGCGTGGCGTTGGGGCGTGCGTTGTTGTGTAAGCCGCGCCTGTTGTTGCTGGATGCGCCGTTCCCCGCCATGGATAGCCAGCAGCGCGACCGGCTGATTGCGGAAATTCGCGATTTGCTCAAACAGCGTCAAATTGCCGCCATTCTGGCGACGGTTAGTCGCGAAGAGGCGTTTGCCTGGTCAGATCATGTGGTGTTATTGCATGAAGGCAAGGTGATACAGCAAGGCAATCCTTACGAACTCTATTACCGACCTGTGCAGCGCGTAGTGGCTGATTTTCTGGGCAACACCAACTATCTGCCGATCACCGTGCTGAGCGAACATCAGTGGCAAAGTTCGATGGGGGATTTTCATGCCAACTATCCGCTTGGTTTCCCGATTGGCAGCCAGTGTGACTGGTTGGTGCGGCCGCAAGAAATTGCACTGGCGCTCGATCCGGATGGCGCAGCGCTGATTGAAGACCGCGTGTTTCTGGGAACCTCAAACGTGTACCGGGTTCGACTGGCGGAACGTGTGCTGACGGTACAAACCAGTAACTGGTTTGAGCCGGGGCAGCAAGTCAGAGTCAGTATCCGACCGGATCAGCCCATTTTGTTTCCCGCGTTACCGCCTGAACCCGTCACTGAAGAGAACGCGTCCTGAGGGGCTATTTGTCGGCCTTGCTCATCTCCACCGGTGGTGCTGGCAGCTCGCGAATCATCACCCTCACTTCATAGTTTTTGTTCTCTGCCTGAGGGGCATTGGCAATCAGCTTACTGAGTGCTTCAGCGGGCTGGTGGGTTTGCATCGATGCCTCGTAAAGCGGTGGTGCGGGGGGCGGAGGAAGCTCACCCTTGGCAAAGGGCGGTGCCCCCATCGGCAGTGGTCGTGGTGTTTCTGGTGCTGCCTGCGCTGTCCACGCGATCCCTAACAGCAGGGTAAGCAAAAGTGCAGGGTGCGAATGTGTGATGTTCATAAAAGACCTTTCTCGCTGGCTGAATTCAGGCCCTATCAAAGCCGCTCTGGCAGGGTGACGCAATGCGTTTTACCCAGTTTTATGCTGCGATAACGCTTCATTTACACTCCTGTCATTTTGCGATCGTCTGGCAACGAGAGGCGCATAAGCCTTTCCCTGTATCATTGAGAACCCTGCCCTGTGGCGTTATACTGCGCGCCTCAAAGAGACCGTGAACAGGCTGCGAAAAGCTGCGTAGCGCTGTGGTGTCGCCCTTTTTAAAAACGAGTGATGTGTATGATGAAACATACTGTGGACGTCATGATTGCCGAAGCGGACGTTCGCGCGCGCGTGAGCGCATTGGGTCAGGAAATCAGCCAGCACTATCGTGACAGTGACAGCGATTTGGTGTTAGTCGGGCTGCTGCGCGGTTCGTTTATTTTCATGGCCGATTTGTGCCGTGCCATCGATGTCTCCCACGAAGTGGACTTTATGACGGCGTCCAGCTATGGCAGCGGAACCAGTTCCACGCGAGACGTCAAGATCCTCAAAGATCTGGATGAAGACATCCGTGGTAAACACGTGCTGATCGTGGAAGACATTATCGATTCCGGCAACACCCTGAGCAAAGTGCGCGAAATTCTGCGCCTGCGTGAGCCTGCGTCACTGGCTATCTGTACGCTGCTGGATAAGCCGGAGCGTCGGGAAGTGGACGTGAAGGTTGAGTGGGTCGGTTTTTCTATTCCTGACGAATTTGTGGTGGGATACGGCATCGACTACGCACAGCACTACCGGCATTTGCCTTATATCGGTAAGGTGATTCCGCAGGAATAAGATCCTATCCCATTAGGGCTATTTTACTTGCCATTTTGGCCCTGGGCAGTGCTCGAAATCCTCACGTACTCCGTGTATGCTCCGGTTTCTGCGCGCTGTCCGTGACCAAACTGGCTGCGCTAATTACGCCTACTGGGATAGGCTCTACGTGGTCGCGCCAAATCGAGGGGCACATAGCGTGCCCCTGTAACATCAGATCAGGGAAGAGATGGCACGGCGATAACGCTGTTCCAGCGTTTCGCGGCTGGTGGCGGTCACCTCAAGGTCGCTTAACAAACCGTCCTTGATGCCATACACCCAACCGTGGATCGTGACCTTTTGGCCACGTTTCCAGGCGGATTGCATGATGGTTGAGTGACCCAAGTTGTAGACCTGTTCTACAACATTGATTTCACACAGTTTGTTAAAGCGTTCTTCGGGCGGCAATTCTCCCAGCAGCGAGCTATGCTTGTACCACAAATCACGGATGTGCAGCAGCCAGTTGTTGATAAGTCCCAATTCAGGGTTTTCTACCGCGGCCTGCACGCCGCCGCAACCGTAATGCCCGCATATGATGATGTGTTCGACTTCGAGCACTTCAACGGCGTACTGCACCACGGAAAGGCAGTTTAAATCGGTATGGATAACCAGGTTTGCCACATTGCGGTGAACGAACAGTTCGCCGGGCGCAAGGCTGGTCAGGCTTTCCGCGGGGACGCGACTGTCAGAACAGCCAATCCATAAGAAACGGGGTTTTTGTGCCAATGCCAGACGTTCAAAGTAACCCGGATCTTCTTCAACCATGGTGTTAGACCAACGCTGGTTGTTGGCGATGAGCGTTTCAATATCTTTCATGAAAGTAAATGGCCTGTGACAAAAAAAGGGCAGTGAAAGGTAATATAAGGCAAGCGTGAATGTTTTAAAATCGAAACTGAGTCACTCATTGATAATAGGGCTAGTTAACTTGTTATGACATATGCACTTGAACTGGAGAAACTGACCAAAACGTACCCAGGGGGCGTTAAGGCAGTGCGCGGTATCGATCTGCGCGTGGAGGCCGGGGATTTTTATGCGCTGCTGGGACCGAACGGCGCAGGGAAATCGACCACGATTGGCATCATCAGCTCACTGGTAAACAAATCTTCCGGTAAGGTGCGTGTTTTCGGCTACGATTTGGAGCGAGACATCGTTAACGCCAAGCGCCAACTCGGGCTGGTGCCTCAAGAGTTTAACTTCAACCCGTTTGAAACGGTGCTGCAAATCGTTACCCATCAGGCGGGGTACTATGGCGTGTCGCGTCAGGATGCCTTGCAACGGGCGGAAAAATACCTCAAGCAGCTCGATTTGTGGGAAAAGCGCCAGGAAAAGGCGCGCATGCTTTCCGGTGGGATGAAGCGCCGTTTGATGATTGCGCGCGCCCTGATGCATGAACCCAAACTGCTGATCCTCGATGAGCCAACCGCCGGAGTGGATATCGAACTGCGTCGTTCCATGTGGGGGTTTCTCAAAGCGCTGAACGCGCAGGGCACCACCATCATTCTCACCACGCACTATCTGGAAGAAGCAGAAATGCTGTGTCGCAATATCGGCATTATTCAGCATGGTGAACTGGTGGAAAACACCTCGATGAAGGCATTACTCGCTAACGTGCAATCGGAAACCTTTATTCTCGATCTCGCGCCGAAAAGCCCGCTGCCCAAGCTGGAGGGGTACGCCCACCGTCTGACCGATACCTCAACGCTGGAAGTGGACGTCATGCGTGAGCAGGGGCTTAATGGCGTATTCAGCCAATTAAGCACGCAAGGGATTCAAATATTGAGTATGCGCAATAAGGCGAACCGTCTGGAAGAGCTGTTCGTCTCCATGGTTAACGGTGAAAAGATGAAGCATGTGAAGACCAGCGGGGAGGCGAAAAAAGCATGACGCAGTTATATTGGGTCGCCCTGAAAAGTATCTGGACCAAAGAGATCAACCGCTTCAGTCGCATCTGGATACAAACGCTGGTGCCGCCAGTGATCACCATGACGCTCTATTTCATTATCTTCGGTAGCCTGATTGGCTCTCGTATCGGTGAAATGCACGGTTTTGACTACATGCAGTTTATTGTGCCTGGGCTCATCATGATGTCGGTGATCACCAACGCCTATGCCAACGTCGCAGCGTCTTTCTTCAGCGCAAAATTTCAGCGCAACATTGAAGAACTGCTGGTAGCGCCCGTGCCAACACACATCATTATTGCCGGTTACGTGGGGGGTGGGGTAGCCCGCGGCGTGTGTGTCGGCGTGCTGGTCACGGCGGTATCGCTGTTTTTTGTTCCGCTGCATGTGCATGCCTGGTGGGTGGTGGTGGCGACGCTGCTGCTGACTGCGGTACTGTTCTCGCTGGCCGGATTGCTGAATGCGGTATTTGCCAAAACCTTCGATGACATCAGCCTTATCCCGACGTTTGTGCTGACGCCGTTAACCTACCTTGGCGGCGTGTTTTATTCGCTGACGCTGCTGCCGCCATTCTGGCAAGCCGTGTCCAAGCTCAATCCCGTGGTGTACATGATAAGCGGCTTCCGCTACGGCTTTCTCGGCATTCAGGATGTACCGCTGGCCTTCACCATGACGGTGTTGCTGGTGTTTATTCTGGTGTTTTACGTGCTGGCGTGGTGGCTGATCGAACGCGGGCGTGGTCTGCGGAGTTGATAAAAAAACGGGGCCTTACTGGCCCCGTTGCTTTTAGGCGACCTGAACCGGAATCGCCTTCGCCTGGCGCGACATCACGTTGTCGCCAGAGAAATAGGCGACTTTCGGGTGATGCGTGCGTGCTTCTTCGTCTGACATCTGTACATAGGAGCAGATGATCAGTTTGTCGCCAACGCAGGCGCAGCGTGCCGCCGCCCCATTGACAGAAATAATGCGTGATCCTCTTTCTGCCGCGATGGCATAGGTAGAAAAACGCGCCCCGTTATCCACGTTGTAGATATCGATGGCTTCGTATTCCAGAATGCCCGCTGCATCCATGAAATCCTGATCGATGGCGCAAGAGCCTTCATAGTGGAGATCTGCCTGGGTGACTTTTACCCGGTGCAGCTTACCTTGTAGCATGGTGCGTATCACTGTCGGTTACCTCGGTTAATGTCTGTCATGCCAGTCAATCGACTAGCGCAACCTGCTGATTATCAATCAAGCGGGCCTTACCCAGCCAGGCTGCCATCAATACCACCGCGCGCGTGCTGGCCACGGTCAGTTCTTGCAGCGTATCCGCATCGCGAATGTAAAGCTCATCGGGCGTGAACCCGGCTTCGCGTAACGCTTCTGCGGCACTGGTTACTATTTCCTCAAGCTGGCGATCGCCGTTGCTGAGTTTCTCCACCATCTGATCCATGATGCGTTTGAGCGCTGGCGCAGACTGACGCTCTTCCGGGCTAAGATAACCGTTGCGCGAGCTGAGTGCCAGCCCGTCCGGTGCACGGACAATCGGCACACCAACGATATCAATGTCATAGCCCATGTCGCGCACCAGTTGGCGAATCAGCGCTAACTGCTGATAATCCTTTTCACCAAAGCAGGCGATATCGGGTTGTACCATGTTAAACAGCTTACTGACAATGGTGGCTACACCGCGAAAATGGCCCGGACGGCTGGCGCCTTCCAACATGGCTGACAGACCTGGCACCTCGACAAACGTTTGCTGGCCCAGTCCATGGGGATAGACCGTGTCTGGCGAAGGAGCAAACACCAGATCCACGTTACGGCGGGTTAACTTTTCGCAATCCTCTTGCAAGGTGCGCGGATAACGTTTCAAATCGTCAGGTTTATCGAACTGCATCGGGTTGACGAAAATGGAGACGATAACAATATCGGCGCGTGCACGCGCCTCGTCTACCAGCGTCATGTGTCCGTCATGCAGATTGCCCATGGTGGGCACCAATGCAATGCGTTTCCCCTCTTGACGCCAGCGGCGAATCTCTCGGCGTAATAGCAAAGGGGTTTCAAGAATCAACACGGTCTTGCTCCTTTGTACTCATCATTGTTATCAATACTTGCTGTGGTAAAGGGTCTAGCTTAACGGAACGAATGTTCCTCGGCAGGGTAAAGTCCCTGCTCAACTTCCTGTACATAAAGGCGCGCGGCGGCGGGGATGTCGGCGCTTTGTGCCAAAAAGTTTTTGGCAAATTTTGGGGTATTCTCGCCAGTGATGCCGAACGCATCGTGCATCACCAGAATTTGTCCATCGGTGACGTTACCTGCACCAATGCCGATAACCGGGATCGACAATGCCTCGGTGATACGCTGGGCCAGTGGAACAGGCACGCATTCCAGCACCAGCAATTGGGCTCCCGCCGCCTCCAGCGTTAACGCGTCATCCAGTAATTGCGCTGCCGCTGCATCATCGCGTCCCTGAACCTTGTAGCCGCCGAAAATATTCACCGATTGCGGTGTCAATCCCAGATGGCCGCACACGGGTACCGCGCGCTCGGTCAGCATCTTCACCGTGGGAGCAAGCCATTGACCGCCTTCCAGTTTGACCATATTGGCACCGGCGCGCATCACTTCCGCCGCATTAGTAAACGTTTGCTCTGGCGTGGTATAAGCCATAAAGGGCAGGTCGGCAAGCAGCAGACACAGCGGCGCACCGCGCCGTACACAGCGGGTGTGATAGGCAATGTCACTGACGGTGACTGGCAGCGTGGAATCATGGCCTTGTAACGTCATGCCCAGCGAATCCCCCACCAGCATCACGCGAATGCCATTGTCGTAGAATAAGCGGGCAAAACTGGCGTCATAGGCGGTAATGGTCGCGAATTTACGCTTCTCCTGCTTACATTTGCGTAGGTAGGTCAGGGTTGTCGGTTTCATAGGCAGCCTCCCAGAATCGAAAAAGTCAGGAGAGCATCTTAAAGGAAGCCTGCCTTAAGGCATAGCGGTTGAAGGGGGGAAATGCGACGTGGGTGATATCAGCCTTGCTCATCCCACAGCGTCATGCCGTTGCGCGGCACGACAGACAGGCGCAACGCCAGCGCTTCACCGTCAGGGAAGTGCAAATCCGGGGCGATGTCGGCCAGCGGGTACAGCATGAATTCCCGGTTTTTCATGTCGTAATGAGGCACGGTTAAACGCGCAGTGTGCAGGGTTTCATTGCCATACAGCAGAATATCCAGATCCAGCGTGCGCGGCCCCCAGCGGTGCGCTTTGCGCTCGCGGCCATGCTGCTGCTCAATGGCTTGGGTGTGATCAAGCAGAATTTCCGGCGCGAGCGTAGTGTCCAATGCCACCACTGCATTGAGATAGTCGGGCTGATCTTGCGGACCCAATGGGCGGCTGCGATAAAACGGTGAACAGCACAGCACGCGGGTGTGCGGCACGGTATCCAGCGCCGCCAGCGCGGAGTTGACCTGTTGTAGCGGATGCGCCAGGTTGCTACCCAGCGCCAGATAAACGCGTGTCACGAGGTTCTTTCTCTGCGCGGCGCACTCGGCTTACGGCGTCGGGAATGGCGGTGTGGCGTAGGCCCATCATCCAGCGTGCTGAGCATGGCTTGCTGGCGCGGCAGCGTGGCGACCTGGAATTCTCCCCACCATTGAGAGAGACGTTGCAGCTCTGGCTGGCGCTCTATTTCGGCGCGCAGGCTCAACAAATCGTAGGCAGCCCGGAATTTGGGGTGCTCCATCAGCTTGTAGGCGCGTTTTCCCTGACGGCGCGACAGGCGCAACTGCAACTGCCAGATATCACGCACTAACGAGGTGATACGCTTGGGAATGGCGAGAGAGCGGCACTGTTCGTCCAGAATGTCGTTCATGGCGAGGGCGAAGGAGTCGAAGTAGGTTAATCCACTCTCCTGCGCCAGTTTCTGTGCATGCTCAATCAACGGATACCACAGCATGGCGGCAAACAGAAACGCCGGGTTAACGCGCATATCATTTTGCAGCCGCTGGTCGGTGTTCTTTAACACCAACGCCACCATTTTTTCCAGATGGCTATCGCCGTTAGGCGTAAAGTGGCGGCTGATCAGTGGGAACAGCGGCTGAAACAGTTGGTATTCGCACAGCAAACGGTACGTCGGGTAACCGTAGCCCGCTTGCAACAGCTTCAGGGATTCTTCAAACATACGTGCAGCGGGGATATCGTGCAGCAATGCCGCCAGACGCGGAATCGGCTCGGCGGTTTCCGGACTGATGGTCATGTTCAGTTTGGCGGCAAAACGCACGGCGCGCAGCATGCGTACCGGATCTTCCCGATAGCGGGTTTCTGGATCGCCAATCAACCGGATCACGCCCTGGCGCAGATCGTTTAACCCGCCGGTGTAATCACGCACGCTGAAATCAGCCACGCTGTAATAGAGGCTGTTAATGGAAAAATCGCGGCGTTGCGCATCTTCTTCAATGCTGCCGAAAATATTATCGCGTAACAGCATGCCGCTCTGCGCCTGCTGAGAGGTGGTTTTTAGCTGCTGCTCCTGATGTTGCTCGTGATGGCCGCGAAAGGTCGCGACTTCAATCACTTCAGGGCCAAACATCACGTGCGCGAGGCGGAAACGGCGGCCAACCAGGCGGCAATTGCGAAATAACTTACGCACCTGTTCCGGCGTCGCATTGGTGGTGATATCGAAATCTTTTGGCTTTTTCCCCAGCAGCAGATCCCTGACGCCGCCGCCAACCAGATAGGCTTCATAGCCCGACTTGTTCAGGCGATAGAGTACCTTCAGCGCATTTTCGCTGATATCACTGCGCGAAAGGGTATGCTGGTCGCGCGGAATCACGGTCATAGCCTGACGCACGGGCTCCGCGGAGGCCACGTCATTGTCGCGGCTGAGTACCTTGCGACAGAAATTAGCGACTCGGGTAAAGATGGTACACCTCGATAGTGATGAAAAAATAACGCTACAACAAAAAATAGCGGCTAATCATAGCTCACCGCGCCACCTTTGAGAATGCCGATGTTGCTTCAGCCACATCGGATGCCCCGATTAACGGAATATATCCGTCATACTTCAAGCCGCAGGTGCGTTGGCTACACTCTTTCACCCGAATCACTTACTTGAGTAAGCTCATCGGGATTCACTCGTTTGCCGCCTTCCTGCAACTCGAATTATTTAGGATATAGACGCGAGTGACCAATGGCTAACGGCCCACTGCAAAAGGACCGGCAACGCCATATCCTGCCAGTGCTCCGGCACCGGCTGATTAAGAAAGCGCAGCGCGCTTAACAGCACTGGGCGCGGATCGCCATCCGGTAGCGCTGGCGCGTGGTTCTGCTTGGAAAGCTTATTTCCCTGCGCATTGAGCGCCAGCGGTAAATGGATGTAATCCGGTACCGGATAACCTAGCTGTTGATACAGTGCGATCTGCCGGACGGTGGGAGCAATCAGATCTGCGCCGCGCACAATTTCCGTTACCCCTTGATCGTGGTCATCCACCACAACGGCAAGATTATAGGCGAATAATCCATCGCGGCGATGAATGATAAAATCTTCCTGTGCCAGCGCCGGATCGGCATACAGCTCTCCGCGCAACCTGTCGTGAAAGTGCAACACCGGGTTGTCTTGGCGTAAACGAAGGGCGGCGTGGGTGGGGCCCAACTGGCGCGTACGGCAATGACCATCATACTGCCCGCCCAGTGAGTGAATGCGTTGGCGCGTGCAATCGCAGTAGTAGCATTGGTGGCGGGCTTTCAGTGTGGCCAGTACGTCCAGATAACGCGCATGCCGTTGGGATTGATAAAGCACAGGGCCATCCCACAGCAAACCGTAGTGTTCCAACTGTGAAAGAATGCGGCTTGCCGCACCAGCGACTTCGCGCGGCGGATCGATGTCCTCAATGCGCACCAGCCAGCGGCCACCCTGGGCGCGTGCCTGTAGATAGCTGCCTAATGCTGCGATCAGGGAACCAAAATGAAGATCGCCGGAAGGCGATGGGGCAAAGCGGCCGGTATAACGATGGGTGTCAGGCATACGGGTGAACAATGCCAGCACGTCACTCCCGCATTCGGTGCCGGGAGATGACGCTACGGCAAAAACGTAAAGCGGAACAGCTTTTCCGCCCTACAGTGGGATTACCCCGCCATCTGTTTCTCGCGGATTTCCGCCAGCGTTTTGCAGTCAATGCATAAATCGGCGGTAGGACGCGCTTCCAGGCGACGGATACCAATTTCAACACCACAAGAATCACAGTAGCCGAAGTCCTCGTCTTCGATTTTCTGTAGTGTTTTGGAAATCTTTTTGATCAACTTGCGTTCCCGATCGCGGTTACGCAGTTCCAGACTGAACTCTTCTTCCTGTGCGGCGCGGTCGACCGGATCCGGGAAGTTGGCTGCTTCATCGCGCATATGGGAAACGGTGCGATCCACTTCATCCCTGAGTTGATTGCGCCATGCTTCAAGAATACGCTTGAAATGAGCCAATTGGGCGTCGTTCATGTACTCTTCGCCCGGCTTTTCCTGGTACGGCTCCACTCCAGCAATTGCGAGAATGCTCAGAGAAGATGTCTTACGGTTTTGCTCTTCTTGCATGTTGCTTCTCCTACATAACACGACACGCACTATCGATCCCTAAGGGGGGAGAAAAACAGGCCGCTATAAATAGCAGATGGAACTAGGGTTGGCAATAATTCCTGTCACAGGCCTGATAAGGTGCCAGGAACCTCGTCGTCACATCCGATAATAAACAACAGGTAAAGACACCTACCGTCTTTATCGCGTTACGGTTAACGGCAACGGGTACGTGAGCGTAATACCGTCAGGGCATAATGTGGTGGCATAGCAAAAAATTTCAACCCCCTTTTGCCGCGCTTCGCAAAATAATTCTGCATAACGGGCATCGATGTGCTGTGCAGGCGCTACCTCGGCGATGCCAGAGTGCAGTACCGCGAAAAACAGCACGGCACGTTCGCCGTTTTCAGCCACCTGCATCAATTCGCGCAGGTGCTTTTGTCCACGCTGCGTCACGGCGTCGGGAAAAAATCCCTGGTGAGGCGACATATGCAACGGCGTTTGTTGCAATAATGTAACTGACTTCACCTCAATATAGCAGTTAATCTGCCCCGGTGCCCGCAACAGCAGGTCAATGCGGCTGTTCTCCGTGCCGTATTTCACTTCAGTAGCGATCTGGCTGTAACCGGCTAACTCAGGAATGCGTTGTGCCAGCAGCGCTTCATGCACCAGATGATTGGCGCGCAACGTATTGACACAAATCCAATGCCCCTGCGCGGTTTCTGTCAGTTCCCAACTGTGCGCGTATTTACGCTTGGGGTTATCCGAGGTGGAGTACCACACCGTATCCCCCGGCGTGGCGCACCCGGTCATCGCACCGGTGTTGGCACAGTGCAGCGTAAAAGTTTCTCCTTCGGGCGTAACCACATCGGCAAGGAAGCGTTTGTAACGCTTAATCAACCGTGCCGGTTTGAGCGGAGGCGTAAAGTTCATCGGGTTATCCTGCGTTAGGGGGGGGCAACGGCCATTCTGCGACCTGTTGATAGCGGGTTTTTCCCTGTTCCCAGCGAGATTCATACAGGGCAAAGCGCTCGGCCGATAACGTCCAGTCAAAATTGGCGGGGGGAAGCGCCACCGGGCGCGTGGCACCGCGCAACAGTGTGATATGCGGGTGAAAGGGCTGCGGGCTTTGGTAGCAACCGCTGCGTGCCGCTTGCGATCGCAGCAGTGCGGCCAATTGCAGCAAGCCGCGCGGTGCCTGGCGGCAGCCCAACCACACCACGCCGGGGCGCGGCCACTGGCCTGCATCGTTAAGATGCAACTGAAAAGCGGGCTGACGAATCCTGTCGGCCAGCAACCGAAGGGCGCGCTCTTTTTGCTCGCTCACGTCACCCAAAAAGGCCAGCGTCACATGCATATTGGCGGCAGCAACCGGGCGTCCCACCTCCGGGGCAAAGTGCTGGGCACGCCACTGAACCAGCGTTTGTGCCAGTGTATCGGGTATGGATAAGGCAAAAAACAGGCGGCGTGTGCTTAACATGGCTCTCTCTCTACGCGGATAACCGAGGATGCTACAATGCCGATTCGCAGGCGACAACCACCGCTTTCGCGCAATGCCCTATTTTGTGCGAACATGCGTTGCGCCAGGAAGACGCTATTGTTGAGGAGAATGCTGTGAGTTTACCGCCGGTCAGCGCTGTGCTGAATGAGGTGATTGATGCGTTAAGCCGTGCGCCCCAAGTCCTATTGCACGCACCCACCGGGGCGGGAAAATCCACCTGGCTGCCGCTAAAATTGCTGGAAATGGGCGGGTTCTCTGGTCGGATCATTTTACTTGAGCCGCGTCGCTTAGCGGCCAAAAACGTGGCGTGGCGTTTAGCGGAACAGTTGGGTGAAACGCCGGGCGGCACTGTTGGTTACCGCATGCGCGCTGAAACGCGCGTCGGCCCCCAAACGCGCATCGAAGTGGTCACCGAAGGGGTGTTGACGCGCATGCTGCAACGGGATGCCGAACTGACGGGCGTGTCGCTGGTGATTCTGGATGAATTTCACGAGCGCAGCGTGCAGGCGGATTTGGCGCTGGCGCTGCTGCTTGATGTTCAGCAAGGGCTGCGCGAGGATCTGGCGCTGCTTATTATGTCCGCCACGCTGGACAACGCGCGTCTGGCGGCGTTATTACCAACGGCGGAGACGGTGGTGTCACAGGGGCGGGCTTTTCCGGTGGATCGCCACTATCAGCCGTTGGGCAACCAGGAACGGTTGGAAGAGGGCATCGCCCGGCAGATTCGCCGTTTACTGACGGAACAGCCCGGATCGGCGTTGGTGTTTTTACCCGGCGTGGCGGAGATCAAACGGGTTGAAGCCATGCTGCAAGAGACGCTTACCCGCGATGTGGACATTTGCCCACTGTACGGTGCGTTGACGTTGGCAGATCAGCAGAAAGCGATTCTTCCTGCCGCGCCGGGGCGGCGTAAAGTGGTGTTGTCCACCAATATTGCAGAAACCAGCCTGACCATTGAAGGTATTCGGCTGGTGGTCGATAGTGGACTGGAGCGCGTTGCCCGTTTTGATGTGAAAAGCGGGCTGACGCGCTTGGTGACGCAGCGCATCAGTCAGGCGTCGATGACGCAACGGGCGGGGCGTGCTGGACGACTGGAAGCGGGCCTGTGCGTGCACCTGTGCGCCAAAGATCAGGCGGAACGTGCCGCCGCACAAAGTAGCCCGGAAATAGTAAACAGCGATTTGAGCAGCGTCTGGCTTGAACTGTTGCAATGGGGTTGCACCTCCGCTGAGTCGCTCAGTTGGCTGGATGCCCCACCTGCGCCTGCTCTTGATGCTGCACGTCGTTTGCTGACGCAATTGCAGGTAACCGACAATGCCGGGAAGCTCACGACCCGCGGACGCCATATCGCCCGACTGGGCATCGAACCGCGTTTGGCGGCGATGCTGCACAGCGCCGCACCGCAGGATGCGCAAACGCAGGCCACCGCCTGCTTGCTGGCGGCACTGTTGGAAGAACCGCCGCGTATGGGGCCACTGGATATTGAGCGTTTGCTTGCGCGGCCGTCGCCCTCCTGGCGGCAGCGTGCCACGCAGTTAATGACGCGTCTGGCAGGAAAATCGGCAAGCTGGCGTGAGCCACAGCACGTCGCCGCATTGCCTGCGTTGCTGGCGTTTGCCTATCCCGATCGTATTGCCCAACGGCGCAGTGCCGATGGCCGTTATCAGTTGGCGAGCGGGCTGGGTGCACGCTTGCCGTTGGATGAGCCGCTGGCGGCGCAGGAGTGGCTGATTGCACCGGCACTGATGTTGGCGGAAGGCACTCAGAGCGCTGATGCGCGCATTACGCTGGCATTGCCCATTGATATTGATGCGCTTATCGCGCAGCGTCCTGATCTGGTATCAGAACAGAACATCGTGCACTGGGATGAAGAAAAAGGTACCCTGCGCGCCAGTCGGCGTGAGTGCATTGGCTGCCTGACATTGCGCCATCAGCCGCTGAATAAGCCCTCCGATGAGGCGATGCAGCAGGCATTGCTCAACTGGGTGCGCGAGCAGGGGCTGGCTGCGCTTAACTGGCAAAATGACGCGGAACAGCTACGGATACGCGTGGCTTGTGCGCAGCGTTGGCTCGCCGAGGGAGGCTGGCCTGCCATGGACGATGAGGCTTTGCTGGCAACGCTGGATACCTGGTTGCTGCCGTCGCTGCACGGTGTGCGAGATGTGCGTACACTGCGACAGATTGACCTTTACGAGGCGTTGCTGCGCCTGCTGGATTGGCCGCTGCGACAGCGGCTGGAAAGCGCGCTGCCGCGCCATTACACCGCCCCGGGCGGCAGCCATCTGCCGTTGCGCTATCATCACGATCAGCCGCCGGCGCTGGCGGTGCGTATGCAGGAGATGTTTGGCGAGCGGCAAAACCCCACCGTGGCAGAAGGGCGCGTTGCCGTGGTGTTAGAACTGCTCTCTCCGGCGCACCGGCCTTTGCAGATCACGCGCGATCTGGCCGCCTTCTGGCAAGGGGCGTATCGTGAGGTGCAAAAAGAGATGAAAGGGCGTTATCCCAAACACGTATGGCCGGACGATCCTGCCAACACTGCGCCTACGCGGCGCACGAAGAAATATCAAACGCTCTGATACGGTAGCCCTGATACGGTAATGCAACGTATTTCAGACGGTTCTGCTTTCCTCAAACCGGGCGGAACAACAGAGTAAGCGACGACAGTCAGCACCTACGTCTATCGTGGAGCTGTTATTGTCATTAACCTGACGGAGAAGTAACCGCAATGTCACAGGACGATCGTGAACCTATCGGACGCAAAGGAAGAGCGTCAGGACGAAAACCGCCACGCCCTCAGGCGAACCGGCGTCGTAGTCGAAGGGATGACTATGAAGAAGAGGATGACGTCTATCAGGATGACATTGATGAAGAAGACGATGAGTACGACGATGAGGACGAGATGAGCAAAAAACCGCGTAAAAAAAGACGCTGGCTTGGGTTGTTCATTAAGCTGTCACTGGTCTTCGCCGTGGTGCTTGCGCTGTATGGCGTCTATCTTGACAGCCAGATTCGCAGCCGTATCGAAGGCAAAGTGTGGCAGCTGCCTGCGGCCGTTTATGGTCGCATGGTGAACCTCGAACCGGGCATGTCCTACAGCCAGAAAGAGATGATCAGCCTGCTGGAAGGGATGCAATACCGTCAGGTATCGCGTATCACCCGGCCGGGTGAATTCAGCGTGCGTGGCAATACCATTGATATACTGCGCCGCCCGTTCGATTTCCCCGATGGCAAGGAAGGGCAGATCAACGCCCGACTGATCTTTACCAACGATCGTCTGGCGCAGATCCAAAACCTGGAGAACCAACGTAATTTTGGTTTCTTCCGCCTCGATCCGCGTCTGATCACCATGATGCAATCCCCCAACGGGGAGCAGCGGCTGTTCGTGCAGCGCTCTGGTTTCCCGGATTTACTGGTTGATACGCTGGTCGCGACCGAAGACCGCCATTTTTATCAGCATGACGGCATCAGCTTCCTGTCGATTGGCCGTGCTTTCTTGGCGAACATCACAGCCGGCCGCGCGGTGCAGGGTGGGAGTACCCTGACGCAGCAGTTGGTGAAAAACCTGTTTCTCACCAATGAACGATCCTTGTGGCGTAAAGCGAACGAAGCCTACATGGCGCTGATCATGGATTACCGCTACAGCAAAGATCGCATTCTTGAGCTGTACCTGAACGAAGTGTATCTCGGTCAGAGCGGCAACGATCAAATCCGCGGTTTCCCGCTTGCCAGCCTTTACTACTTTGGTCGTCCGGTGAATGAACTGAGTCTCGATCAGCAGGCGCTGTTGGTGGGAATGGTAAAAGGGGCTTCGCTGTATAACCCGTGGCGTAACCCGCAGCTGACATTAGAGCGCCGTAATCTGGTGCTGCGTTTGCTGCAAAACCAGCAGATTATTGATGAAGATCTCTACAACATGCTGAGCGCCCGTCCGTTAGGGGTGCAGCCGAAAGGGGGCGTGATCACACCGCAGCCTGCCTTTATGCAACTGGTGCGTCAGGAGTTGCAGCAGCGACTGGGAGATAAGGTCAAAGATCTGTCCGGCGTGAAGATTTTCACCACGCTGGATCCGGTGTCGCAGGATGCGGCTGAAAAAGCGGTGGAAGAGGGGATTCCGGCGCTGCGCGCTGCGCGCAACGTTAGCGATCTGGAATCTGCCATGGTGGTTGTCGATCGTTTCAGCGGCGAAATTCGCGCCATGGTGGGCGGGGCTCAAACCCAATATGCCGGTTTTAACCGTGCGATGCAGGCGCGTCGGCCTGTGGGTTCACTGGCAAAACCGCCGACCTACCTGACCGCACTGAGTCAGCCTGACACCTTCCGCCTCAATACCTGGTTGGCGGATGAGCCGCTCTCGCTCAAGCAGCCGAACGGGCAGGTGTGGCAACCGAACAACTACGATCGCCAGTTCCGTGGACGCGTGATGTTGGTGGATGCATTAGCCAACTCGCTTAACGTGCCGACGGTCAATCTGGGGATGACGGTTGGGCTGGATCAAATAAGCAACACGCTGCAACGCTTGGGTATCCCGAAAGAGGTGATCCAACCGGTGCCCGCCATGCTGCTGGGGGCCATCAGCCTGACACCCATGGAAGTGGCGCAAGAGTATCAAACCATCGCCAGCGGCGGTAATCGCGCGCCGTTATCAGCGCTGCGTTCGGTGATTGCGGAAGACGGCAGCGTGCTGTATCAGAGCTTCCCGCAGGCTGAACGCGCGGTGCCGGCGCAGGCAGCGTACTTGACGCTGTATGGCATGCAGCAGGTGGTTGAGCGCGGAACGTCACGCTCATTGGCGGTGAAGTTCCCCAATTATCATCTGGCGGCGAAAACCGGGACCACCAACGATCTGCGTGACAGCTGGTTTGCCGGTGTTGATGGTAAAGAGGTGGCGATCGCCTGGGTGGGGCGCGATAACAACGGTCCGGCAAAACTGACCGGTGCTAATGGTGCGTTAACCATTTATCGCCGCTATTTGGAAAACCAGACGCCGCTGGCGCTGATGCTGACGCCGCCGGAAGGTATCGCGACCATGACCGTCGACGGCGGTGGCCAGTTTATCTGCAATGGCAGCGCAGGCCGGGCATTGCCGGTGTGGACGGAAAACCCGCAGGCGCTGTGCCAGAGCGCACAGCAGCAGCAACCAGCGCCCGCGCAGCAAAATGACAGCGGTGTCGCTGACTGGATCAAAGAGATGTTTGGTCAGTAACCACGCCGTTTATGCTGATGAACAACGCCCCGACGCGATCTGCGCCGGGGCGTTGTGTTTTTTGGGTTTAAAACGCTTGCGAGAGGGATCCCGTCCGCCTATCATTCCCGCTCTTGATAATAATCATTATCGTTCTCTTTTGCGTCGGTAGCACCACGGTGAAACGCGCTGCTACCTGACAAACGGCGAACAGCAACAGCGGGTTACCACGGTTATGCAAAATCCAGACACCTCTTCTCGTGAATCGGTGCGGGCTGATACTGGGCCGGATACCACTTTTCGGCTCGACGATGTCAGCTTCTCTGTGCCGGGCCGCACCCTGCTGCATTCGCTTTCTCTGACATTTCCCCTCGGTAAGGTGTGTGGCTTGATTGGTCACAACGGCTCAGGTAAATCAACGTTGCTGAAGATGCTGGGGCGTCATCAAACGCCAAGTAGCGGCGTGATTTCGGTCAAGGACACCCCGTTGCCCGGCTGGGACAGCAAATCCTTTGCCCGACAGGTTGCCTATCTGCCCCAACAGCTCCCCGCTGCGGAAGGGATGACGGTGCGAGAACTGGTCGCGCTAGGGCGTTACCCATGGCACGGCGCACTGGGGCGTTTTGGCAGCATCGATCGCGAAAAGGTGGAAAACGCTATTGCCGTCGTAGGATTGAAACCGTTTGCTCACCGTCTGGTGGACAGCCTGTCTGGTGGCGAGCGTCAACGTGCCTGGCTGGCAATGACGGTGGCGCAGGACAGTCGCTGTCTGCTGCTGGATGAGCCGACATCGGCGTTAGACATTGCGCATCAGGTTGAGGTGCTGGCCCTGATCCAACGCATGAGCCGTGAGCAGGGGCTGACGGTGATCGCCGTGCTGCACGACATCAATATGGCGGCACGCTACTGTGATTATCTGGTAGCGCTGCGCGGTGGGGAAATGATTGCGCAGGGGACGCCTGATGCCATCATGACGCCGCAGGTGCTGGAAGCGGTGTACGGCATTCCGATGGGGATCCTGCCGCATCCTGGCGGCGGTGCGCCAGTAAGTTTTGTGTGCTAAAGATGGCGTTGTTATCCCCTCACATTAATCATGATCGTCGTCGTGTGCTGACGGCGCTGTTGCTTTCCCCCCTGTGCTTCTCCGCCTGGGCAAAAACCGAGGCACCGCCAGACCTGCATCGCATCGTGGCGCTCGAGTGGTTGCCTGCTGAGCTGCTGCTGGCGCTGGGCATTACGCCGCTGGGCGTGGCTGAAATCCCGAATTACCGGCTGTGGGTTGCTGAGCCGCAACTGCCCGCATCGGTGATTGATGTCGGTTTCCGTACTGAACCCAATATGGAACTGTTGGCACAGTTGCGGCCCTCGTTGATGGTCTACTCTGCGGGCTATGGTCCGTCGGTGGAGAAAATGTCACGCATTGCCCCGACCATGGGTTTCAGCTTTAACAACGAAGCCGGACGGCCGCTGACCATGGCAAAAGCGTCACTGTGTCAGTTAGCGCAGCGGTTAGCCATTCCAGATGTTGCGGAACAGCATCTGCACACCTTCTCAACTTTTATGCAGCAGGCTAAGGCACAGTTGCAGCCTTACACCCGTCGCCCGCTGTTGCTGTTCTCTTTTATCGACAGCACACACGTTTTGGTTATCGCCAAGAACAGCCTGTTTCAGGAAGTGATGGATGAACTCGGCATTGAAAATGCGTGGCGTGAAGAAACCAGCTTCTGGGGCAGCGTAGTGGTGGGCATTGAGCGCCTGGCGGATATTCAGGAGGCCAACGCCATCTGTTTTGGTCACGGTGACGAGGCCACGATGGCGCAGGTGGAACGCAGCCCGTTATGGCAGGCGCTGCCGTTTGTGCGCCAGCAACGCTGGCAGCGCGTACCGGCGGTGTGGTTGTATGGCAGCACGCTGTCTGCAATGCGTTTTTGTCAGGTATTGCAGGATGCACTGGAGGCTCGCCATGACGCCAACGCCTAAGCGCTCTGGCGCGGTGCTGACGGTTGCCAGCCTGCTGACGGTGCTGCTGTTGATGATGGTCGTCAATTTGCGCCACGCATTGCCAGTGGCGACATGGTGGCAGGCCGCCACCAACCCCGAAATGGAGGATTTGCGCCAACTGCTGTTCCATTACAGCCTGTTGCCGCGCGTGGCGCTCTCGCTGCTGGTCGGGGCGGGGCTAGGGCTGGCGGGGCTGCTGTTTCAGCAGGTGCTGCGTAATCCGCTTGCAGAACCGGCTACGCTGGGCATTGCCACCGGCGCTCAACTCGGGGTGACGGTGGCAACCTTAGGGATGCTGCCGGGCGGTGACGTTGCGCAGCAGTGGATGGCGATGGCGGGGGCGCTTGGTATCGGCGTACTGGTGTTTGGCCTCTCATGGGGCAAGCAGATGTCGCCGATTACGTTGCTGCTCGCGGGTCTGGTGCTGAGCTTCTACTGTGCTGCCGTCAATCAGCTGCTGGTGTTGTTTAATCATGAACAGCTACAAAACCTGTTTTTGTGGAGCAGCGGCATGCTCAACCAGCAGGATTGGAACCGCGTGGCGTTTCTGTTTCCCCGCTTGCTGGTGTGTTTTGCGCTGGCGTTGCTGCTGCTGCGTCCACTGACGCTGTTGGGATTGGATGATGGCGTGGCGCGTAATCTGGGGTTGGGACTGGTGCTGGCACGCTTAGTCACGCTCGGCGTTGCGATTTTCCTCAGTGCGCAACTGGTGAACGTGGCGGGGATTATCGGTTTTGTTGGCCTGTTTTCCCCGTTGCTGGCTCGCATGCTGGGTGCTCGCCGCCTGTGGCAACGGCTCTGGCTGGTCCCATTATTGGGGGCGTTGCTGCTGGGATTGACCGATCAAACCGTGCTGTGGCTGACCCGCGTCTGGCGTGAAGTACCAACCGGGGCGGTGACGGCGTTGATTGGTGCTCCACTGTTGTTATGGTTGCTGCCGCGCTTACGCACCACGCACCAGCCTGCGCTGGTGCCATCCGTGGACAATAACGCCGTGGCCCCCCGTTGGGGACGCTGGCTGCTGGCTGGGTTTATTCTGTTGTTGGGCGCTTTGGCGATAGCACTGATGCTGGGGAAAGGTGCTCAAGGCTGGCAATGGAATCACGGCGAGGAACTGGCGCACTTGTTGCCTTGGCGTTGGCCGCGCGCGCTGGCGGCACTGACGGCGGGCATGATGCTGGCGATGGCAGGCACGTTGATCCAGAAACTGACGGCAAACCCGATGGGCAGCCCGGAGGTATTGGGCATCAGCGCGGGGGCGGCGACCGGGGTTATTCTGTTGTTGTTCCTGATGCCGGGAGACACCAGCGCATGGCAGTTGCCAGCGGGCAGTGCAGGTGCGGCGTTGACACTGCTGGTGATGATCACCATCGCCAGCCGCGGTGGGTTTTCCACGCAGCGCATGCTATTGGCGGGAATTGCGCTGAGCACCGCATTTTCTACCGTGCTTACGCTGCTGCTGGCGAGCGGCGATCCGCGCATGAGCGGCGCCATTACCTGGATTTCGGGGTCGACATACGGCGTTGAATCTGAACAAGCGATCAACACCGCAGGTGTGGCACTGGTGTTGGCGCTACTGGTGCCAGTGTGCCAACGTTGGCTGCGCATTTTGCCGCTGGGCAGCGTGACGGCTCAGGCGCTGGGAGTGGCTGTCACGCCAGTACGCTTGCTGATTTTGCTGCTGGCATCGGTGTTGACCGCGATGGCAACCCTGACGGTGGGGCCGCTCAGCTTTGTCGGGCTGATGGCACCGCATCTGGCGCGCATGATGGGATTCTCCCGCGTGATCCCTCAGCTCTGCTGTTCTGCGCTGATTGGCGGCATATTGATGCTGTTGGCCGATTGGGCGGGCCGTATGATCCTGTTCCCTAATCAGGTACCTGCTGGCCTGCTGGCGACCTTTATCGGCGCGCCTTATTTTATTTATCTGCTGCGCAAACAAGCCCATTAACAACCTGTTGGCAGGGAAACGTTTACCAACAGGTATTTGCTGGATAAGCGCTATTACACGCCCTCAGTGACAACGATGCCTATGGCGCGCCGCGCAGCGTGTCCATGAGTGTGAATTATAACTTCTGATGCGCAGACGCCCCGATCGTACGATCGGGGCGTTTCTCTTAGTTGCGATTACAACTGGGCAAAACAGCGACGTGCTGCCGCGATGGTATGCTCAATATCCTGCTGGCTGTGCGCCAGTGACATAAAGCCCGCTTCAAACGCAGACGGCGCCAGATAAACGCCTTCGGCCAGCATCAGGTGGAAGAAACGCTTAAAGCGCTCCACATCGCACTGCGTCACATCCTGATAGCACGTTACGCTCGGTGCGTCAGTGAAAAACAGACCGAACATACCGCCCACGTGATTCACCACCAGGGGAATGTGCTGTGCTTTGGCCGCTGCTTCCAACCCCTGCGCCAACTGCGTGGTCAATGCGGTGAGCGTGTCGTGCACGCCGGGTTTAGCCACTTCGCTCAGGCAGGCAAAACCCGCTGCCATGGCAATCGGGTTACCGGACAGCGTTCCAGCCTGATACACCGGGCCGGTTGGGGCCAGCGCTTGCATCACATCACGCCGTCCACCAAAAGCGCCGACGGGCATGCCGCCACCAATGATTTTTCCCAGACAGGTCAGATCGGGCACAACGCCGTAGTGCGCTTGGGCGCCGCCCAATGCCACGCGAAAACCCGTCATCACTTCGTCGATGATCAGCAGCGCACCAAATTCATCGCACAGTGCGCGTAATCCCGGCAGAAACTCTGGCAGTGGTGGAATGCAGTTCATGTTGCCTGCCACTGGTTCAACGATAATCGCTGCAATGTCATCAGGGTATTGCTCGAAAGCCTGACGGACTGAATCCACATCGTTATAGGTGCAGGTCAGTGTGTGGCGGGCGAAATCAGCGGGTACGCCGGGAGAATTAGGCTGGCCCAGCGTCAATGCGCCAGACCCGGCCTTGACCAGCAGGCAGTCCGCGTGGCCGTGATAGCAGCCCTCAAACTTGATGATTTTGTCACGGCCCGTGAAGCCGCGCGCCAGACGAATGGCGCTCATGGTCGCTTCGGTACCGGAATTCACCATGCGTACCATATCCATCGACGGCACCAGTGAGGTCACCAACCGCGCCATATGCACTTCCATTTCGGTTGGCGCCCCAAAGCTCAATCCACGTTCTGCGGCGGCGATCACCGCCTGACGAATGGCGGGGTGGTTATGCCCCAGCACCATGGGGCCCCAGGAACCGACATAATCGATATAGGCGTTACCGTCCGCATCGTAAAGATGTGATCCTTCCGCGCGCTCGATAAACAACGGCACGCCGCCGACGCCGTTGAACGCGCGTACCGGCGAGTTGACGCCGCCGGGAATAAGCTGCTGTGCCGCAGCATAGAGACTTTCTGATTTATTCATGGAAAGGGTCCTGAAAAGGGAGCGGAGTTTTGCCTATTGTAAACAACGCTGTCGCGTTATCAAATTTGCGTCGTTGATGGCAGAGGGAGAGAGAGGCGTTATGTGATGTATGGGCGTATACTGTGCCTCTTTAGTATTAGCTGCTTTGGTTTATCCTGTGACGACTTCCCGAGAGAGTTCCCTGATTGACGTGCGCCGTGCCGCGATTCGACAGTTCCTACGCCGTGATAAAACGCCGGTGATGATTCTGGTGCTGGCTGCCTTAGTGGGTACGTTAGTCGGTCTGGTTGGGGTGGCCTTTGAGAAAGGGGTCAATGCGCTGCAAGCACTTCGTTTGGAAACGGTAACGCAGTGGGCGCACGCTGAGTGGCGTTGGCCGCTGGCATTTCTCCTCTCTGGGTTGATGGCGGCCGGTGGATATTATCTGGTGCGCCGTTTTGCGCCGGAAGCGGGAGGTTCGGGGATTCCTGAGATTGAAGGCGCGCTGGAGGATCTTCGCCCGGTACGCTGGTGGCGCGTATTGCCGGTGAAGTTCTTCGGAGGCTTGGGAACACTTGGCGCTGGCATGGTGCTGGGCAGGGAAGGGCCCACGGTGCAGCTCGGCGGCAACGTGGGCGGGATGATCGCAGATGTGTTGTCGGCCAGACGTGCAGATGTGCGTCATTCTCTGCTGGCAACCGGTGCGGCAGCCGGGCTGTCAGCGGCGTTCAACGCCCCGTTGGCGGGGATCCTGTTCATTATTGAAGAGATGCGGCCGCAGTTTCGCTACAACCTTATCTCCATCAAGGCCGTGTTTATTGGCGTCATCATGTCCAGCGTGGTGTTTCGTGTATTCAACGGTGAGGCAGCGGTTATCCACGTAGGCACACTGCCCGATGCCCCGGTTAACACGTTATGGTGTTACCTGCTATTAGGCATAGTATTTGGTGCGGTTGGCGTGGTGTTTAACCGACTGGTGTTGGGGACGCAGGCGCTGTTTTTACGTTTTCATGGGCAGAGTCTAACGCGCTTTATGCTGGTCGGGATGCTCGCCGGTGGGCTGTGCGGTGTGCTTTCGCTGGCATTCAGCGACGTTTCCGGTGGAGGTTTTGCCATCATTCCCGACGTAACGGCGGCGCATTACAGCGTGGGTATGCTGCTGTTGATCTTTTTGTTGCGTATGCTGCTAACGTTGTTGTGCTTTGGTTCTGGTGCGCCAGGTGGGATCTTTGCGCCGATGCTGGCGTTGGGCACCGTGCTCGGTGGGGCTTACGGGCTGATATTACACGACGTATTCCCTGACTACGCATTAGGTGCTGGCACCTTTGCCATCGCAGGAATGGGCGCATTGTTTGCGGCATCAGTACGCGCACCGCTGACCGGGATTGTGCTGGTGTTGGAAATGACAGACAACTATCAGCTGATCCTGCCCATGATCATCACCTGTCTGGGTGCGACGTTAATGGCGCAATTTTTAGGCGGACAGCCGCTATACTCAGCCATTCTGGCCCGAACGCTGCAACGGCAGAATGCGTTAGATCAGCGTGCGGAAAATGAACACAAGGCCAAACCTTGAACCTTGTTTCCCGCTGTTGGATAATGAGCGTATGATTGGGATAAGGCAAACGGCGTGCGCCGCCCAATAAAAGACAAGCTGGGAGTACGACAATGAGCGATGAAGTAATGGCTGTGCCGCTGCAATTCACTGATGCGGCGGCAAAAAAGGTGAAAGTTCTGATTGCTGATGAAGAGAACCCGGAGCTGAAACTTCGCGTCTACATCACCGGGGGCGGCTGTAGCGGCTTCCAATACGGTTTCACTTTCGATGATAAAATTAACGACGGTGACATGACCATTGAGAAACAGGGCGTGTCGCTGGTGGTAGACCCGATGAGTTTGCAATATCTGGTCGGTGGTGCGGTGGATTACACGGAAGGTCTGGAAGGTTCGCGCTTCGTGGTCACTAATCCGAATGCGAAAAGCACCTGCGGCTGTGGTTCCTCTTTCAGTATTTGATTATTCTACCGCTGATATCGAAAAAAACCGCGTTCTTCAACGCGGTTTTTTGTTTTAACGGGCCGAATAAATCAACCTGCGCCATCACCACTCAATGGTGATCAGTCGCTGTTCCTGATGGGTTACTGTACGAGCCCCTGCGCGTAGCGATGTTTGCGTAATCTTTGGCATCAGCGCTTTTGCGTTTGGGCACTCAACGCGGGCGGTGGCTGCGGTTTCCTTGACCTCACAGACAGCAACCACGTTTAACCCTACATTGATTTGCCCGCTGGTGCTTGCTGCATACGCTGTGTTGCAGGCCAGCATCAGCAGGCCAGCGTTAAGCAGACTTATTTTTATCACTGTTCTCCCCGCCGTGATTTACTGGGCAGGGAGAGCGGCGAGTTGCTGACAAATGTACTGGGCAGCCAGCAGCATGCGCGGGCTGCTGCGATTAAACCAATCGTCGTCTACCGTAATAATGGGTACGGACAACTGCGGCGACCAAAAATCACGCGTGGCGGCCGCATCGGCAGTGGTGCCCGTCGTAATGATCACCTGCGGGTTGCGCCGCAATACCTGCTCACGACTGACCTGCGGCCAGGGCACTTTGCTGTCGTCGAAAACATTGACGCCGCCACACAGGGTGAGCACCTGGTTTTGCAACGACTGCTTGCCTGACGTAAACAGCGGGTGTGTACCAAATTGCAGAAATACCTGATGTTTTGACGCAGGGGCGTAGCGTGCTTTCAAATCCGCCAACTGCTGGCGAAAAGTCTGCGCATTTTGTTGCGCAACCTCTGGGTGTGCGCTGTATTGCCCAAGCTGCTCCAGTATGGTCGGTATAGCATCCAGTGAGGTGGGATCCAGATACAACACCGGGATGCCAAAGGCAGCGAGTTGTTCAAGCGGGCGTTGCGGGTTCCCTTCACGCCAGGCCAGAACCAAATCCGGCTTTAAGGCCAACACCCGTTCCAGATTGATACCTTGCCAGGACGCAACCTGTTCTCTCTGTTGTGCCTCGGGCGGGTAGTTTGACCAGGCACTCACGCCAATCACCTGGTCGCCCATGCCAGCGGCGAAGGCCAACTCCGTAGCGTGAGGCGCCAGACTGATAATGCGCTGGGCGACAGTATCCGCACTCACCCGTCCGGCCATGAGCAGACACAGTATTGCCAGAAGAGCGAACCCGCGAACGCGCATCAGGCTTTTCCGGCGAGCTCTTGCAACATGGCACTCACCATGCGTGACGATTGCTGAGCCGCCACGGCCAGAAACTCGTCAAAGCTCAGGTGCGAGGCTTTGTCTGCCACATCGGAGATGGCGCGTACGACGACGAAAGGCACACCAAACTGATGGCAAACGTGAGCAATTGCCGTAGCTTCCATTTCGACGGCGACGGCCTGTGGGAAGGTGCGACGGATGCGAGCCAGCGGCTCGGCACCGTTGATAAACGCATCACCACTGACAATCAGCCCCTGCACCGCATTCAATTGCAGAGACACAATGGCACGCTCGGCCAGTGCAATAAGGGATGCATCGGCAGGAAACGCCGCCGGGCAGCCTGCCATCTGGCCTGCTTCATAACCGAAGGCGGTGACATCGGCATCGTGATAGCGCGCTTCACTGGATACCACGATATCGCCAACGTTCAGGGTCGGTGCCAGACCGCCCGCAGATCCCGTGTTGATGACGATGTCAGGGCGGGCATGTTCCAGCAGCAGCGTGGTGCCCATGGCTGCGGAAACCTTGCCAATACCGGATTTTAACAGCGCCACTTCGACGCCATTCAGCCACCCGCTGTAGATTTCGCATCCGGCGCGTGTGAAGGTACTGAGGTTTTCGATGCGATCGCGCAGGATCGTCACTTCTTGTTCCATGGCCCCGATGATGCCGACTTTCATAAGATTCCCCACAAAATTTCGAATAGTATTTCGAATAGTTAGCCGTAGTCTGTGCTGTGTAGTCTATCATGGCTAACGGGGTGAAATGGAACCCAGGCGTGATTTTGGCGGCGGTAAAGGGGGAAGGGGATGTCCGATATCGATTTTTCAAAGAAATTCAGCGTTCAGCGGCCTCTGAGCAAACCGATTACGGCGGAGAGTGAATATGACATCGTCCGTCTGTTCGAAAGCGACAGGGGACGTATTATCAACTCTGCCGCGATCCGCCGTTTACAACAGAAAACGCAGGTGTTTCCGCTGGAGCGTAACGCCGCCGTACGTTCACGGTTGACACACTCCATGGAAGTACAGCAGGTCGGCCGCTACATCGCCAAAGATATTCTGGTGCGGATAAAAGGCGAAAATCGGCTGGACGCCCTTGGCCTATCTCTGTGGCAGACGCCCTTTGAAAGCATGGTAGAAATGGCCTGCCTGATGCACGACATCGGTAACCCGCCCTTTGGCCATTTTGGTGAGTCCGCCATCAACAACTGGTTTAGAAAACGGTTGGATGTTGCTTATATTCAGGATGGCGCATTGCCGCGTGATGATGCTTGTCAGGCTGAAGCCCTGTGCCTGAAAGGCGATGTGCATGACGCATTGCGACGTCAGGTGCGACAAGATCTCAGCCATTTCGAAGGCAATGCACAGGCGATTCGTTTGGTGCATACCCTGCTTAAACTGAATCTCACCTACAGCCAGGTGGGCTGTATTCTCAAATATACCCGGCCTGCGTATTGGGTCGGCGAGGTGCCCGACAACTACCGTTATCTGATGAAAAAACCGGGTTATTACCTTTCTGAACAGGATTTTGTTGCCGACTTGCGCCAAGAATTGTCGCTGGGCGAATATCACCGTTTCCCACTCACCTACATCATGGAGGCCGCAGATGACATCTCCTACTGCGTCGCCGATCTGGAGGATGCGGTAGAAAAAGAGATCCTTACCACGGAACAGCTTTATCTGTACCTGCGGCAGACCTGGGGCACGGTCGATCCCTCGGATCTGTTTGCCAAAACCGTAGAGCAGGCTTATGAAAGCCGAACACGGCACCGCTGGCGTAGCACCGACGATCAATTTTTTATGCAGCTACGCGTCAATACGGTGGCGAGGTTGGTGCCTTACGCGGCGCACCGTTTTATCAAAAATTTGCCTGCGATTTACGCTGGCGCTTTTGATGAGGCGCTGTTGGAAGATAAGGGCGCGCAGGCCAAACTGCTGCAGGTGTTCAAAGAAGTGGCGCGTAAGTATGTGTTTAATAACGCAGAAGTTGAAAAGCTGGAACTGCAAGGCTATCGCGTGATCGGAGGGCTATTGGACATCTATCATCCGCTGCTGGAAATGTCTTATGACGCGTTCTGCCAGATGGTGAATGATGATACGCATCCGCACTATCCCATCGAAACCCGGCTCTACCATAAGCTTTCCAGCAAACATTGCCTGGCCTATCGTGAAGCCACGCTCCAACGCTCCGCGTTGTCTCGTGAGGAGCAGGAGATTTGGGAATACTATTATCGGGCGCGATTGATTCAAGATTATATCAGTGGAATGACAGATCTTTACGCTTACGACGAATACCGGCGGCTGATGGCGGCGGAATAACAATTTATGTAAAGCGCTTCCATACTTACTTACGTTTGGGCCAGCGCGCGGCGATGAACTTTGTGCTTTCTTGTTTATCTGATATAGCACGAACGCCAATTGAGCCTGTTTACGAGCCCGCCAGCACGAGATCGAGAGGGTGGGATGGTAAACAGGTTCGGCGACGTGGGATTCACCTGTTGATACGACGAGATAAGAGATCATGAAAAAAAAATCATTGGTTCTGAGTGCCTTGGCGCTGAGCCTGGCAATGAGCATGGGGCACGTCTTTGCGGCGACTGAGGCGGTAGTATCGACATCCAGCCAGATGCCAAGTCTGGCGCCGATGCTCGAAAAAGTGATGCCTTCCGTCGTCAGCATCTCTATTGAAGGGCATACCGACGTCAAGCGCAGCACTATTCCGCAGCAGATGCAGCCTTTCTTTGGTGAGAATTCGCCGTTCTGTCAGGAGGGGTCGCCTTTCCAAAACTCCCCGATTTGTCAGGGGGCTGAAGGCGGAGAGGAAGAGGGCGCACCTGCAAAACGTGAGAACTTCCAGGCATTAGGCTCTGGCGTGGTGATCAACGCGGAGAAAGGCTATGTGGTAACCAATAACCACGTGGTCGACAACGCCGACAAGATTCAGGTGCGGCTCTACGACGGGCGTAAGTATGATGCCAAAGTAATTGGCAAAGACCCGCGTACCGACGTTGCATTGATTCAACTGATTGATTTTAAAAATCTGACTGCCATCAAGATTGCCGATTCCGATCAGTTACGGGTGGGGGATTATACCGTGGCGATCGGCAACCCCTATGGCTTAGGCCAAACGGCGACGTCCGGTATTGTTTCGGCACTGGGACGCAGCGGGTTGAACATCGAGAATTATGAAAACTTTATCCAGACCGATGCCGCGATCAACCGAGGCAACTCCGGCGGGGCGCTGGTTAACCTCAACGGTGAGCTTATCGGTCTGAACACCGCGATTCTGGCACCGGATGGTGGAAATATCGGTATCGGTTTTGCCATTCCGAGCAACATGGTGAAAAACCTGACCGCGCAATTGGTTGAGTTTGGCGATGTGAAACGCGGTGAACTGGGTATTACCGGCACCGAACTCAATTCCGATCTGGCGCAGGCGATGAAAGTGGATGCGCAGCGTGGGGCATTTGTCAGCCAGGTCAGACCGAAATCTGCTGCGGACGAAGCAGGCATTAAAGCCGGCGACGTCATTTTGACGCTGAACGATAAACCGATCAGCAGCTTTGCGGCACTGCGCGCTCAGGTTGGCTCCATGCCTGTCGGTAGCAAGGTCAAGCTGGGGCTGCTGCGTGAAGGCAAACCGTTAACGGTAGAAGTGACCTTGCAGCAGGTCAGCCAGACACAGGTTGCCTCGGGTAATCTTTACACCGGCATCAGCGGCGCATCGCTCAGCAATACCGAAATCGACGGTCAGAAAGGCGTGAAGGTTGACGAGGTGAAAGCCGGCTCGGCGGCCGCAAAAATCGGCTTGAAGAAGGATGATGTTATCCTCGGTGTTAACCAGCAGACGGTACAGAACCTGGGTGAACTGCGTAAAATTCTGGACAGCAAGCCTCCGGTGTTAGCGCTGAATGTGTTGCGTGGCAATACGACGATTTATCTGTTGGCACAATAAACAGTAGTCCTTTCAGACTGAAAGGAGCGTATCAGGTACGCTCCTTTTTTATTTCCGTCTTAGCAATCCGTCTCCTCGTTATTATTTTGTGATATCTCCCGCAATTCTAAGGAATTGGGCTAATGTTTGTGAAATCGCACAATGTCGAGCTTTCAGGGCAACGTTATGATAGTGCAATTGTCACTTTCTCTTACCAGGGGCGGGAATGGCGTCATATCACCTCAACGCAAAGCTGGCGCAGGATATTGTTGCGCGCACTATGCAAATTATTGATAGCAATATCAACGTGATGGATGCCCGTGGGCGAATCATCGGCAGCGGCGATCGAGAACGCGTGGGCGAACTGCACGAAGGGGCGCTGTTGGCCTTGTCACAGGGGCGTATCGTCGATATCGACGATGCGGTTGCCCGCCATCTGCACGGGGTGCGGCCTGGCATCAACTTGCCGCTACGCATTGACGGTGAAATCGTCGGTGTCATCGGTCTGACCGGTAATCCTGCTCATTTGCGCCAGTTTGGTGAACTGGTGTGCATGACCGCAGAGATGATGCTGGAACAGGCCCGACTGCTGCACATGTTGGCGCAGGATAGCCGTCTGCGTGAAGAACTGGTGCTAAACCTGATTCGTACCGACGAACTGTCACCTGCGCTGATGGAGTGGGCACAACGTCTGGGGATCGATCTCAATACGCCGCGTGTGGTGGCCGTTGTCGAGGTGGATAGCGGCCAATTAGGCGTGGACAGTGCGATGGCAGAATTGCAGCAGTTGCAAACGCTGTTGACCACGCCCGAGCGCAACAACCTGATCGCTATCGTGTCTCTGACTGAAATGGTGGTGCTGAAACCCGCGCTGAACAGCCATGGTCGTTGGGATGCCGAAGAACATCGACGTCGCGTGGATAACCTGTTCTCTCGCATGACCGAGAGCGGCCGCCTGCGGGTACGGATGGCGTTGGGTAACTATTTTACCGGGCCGGGCAGCATTGCGCGTTCTTACCGTACTGCTCGCACCACTATGGGCGTTGGCAAACAGCGTATGCCTAGCCAGCGTTGTTACTACTATCAGGATTTAATGCTGCCAGTGTTGCTCGATAGTTTGCGCGGTGGTTGGCAGGCCAATGAGCTGGTTCGCCCGTTGGCAAAACTGAAAGCGATGGACGGCAATGGTTTGCTGCGACGCACGCTTAACGCCTGGTTTCGCAATAACGTTCAGCCGGGTGCTACGGCGAAGGCGCTGTTTATCCATCGCAATACGCTTGAATATCGCCTGAACCGTATTTCCGAACTGACCGGGCTGGATTTGGGCAACTTTGACGATCGTTTGCTGCTCTATGTGGCACTGCAACTCGATGAAGAAGAATAATTTGCTATCTGATTGATCCAAGGGGCCTATGGCCCCTTTTCTCTGTCTATCCGTTGATAATCTGCTTAGATTTAAAAAACTGAATAGGCGCAAAGAATATAACGCGAGAGCATAAATTATCGCGAAACAATATTTTTGCCCCCACCCCCTATCCTCTATTGTCACTCCATGTTGTGAGCCCATTGCCCGCACTACAGCAAACACACTACACAAATTACGAAAAATGTTGAGGGAGTGATAATGATGTCAATACGTCGTCTGGGAGTATCTCTTGCAGCAGCAACGGTATTATTTGCGGGCGCAGCGTCTGCGGCAACGGAATTATTGAACGTGTCCTATGACCCAACGCGTGAGCTGTATCAGGAATATAACGCTGCCTTCATTAAACACTGGAAAGAAACCACTGGCGAAACACTTACCATTAAAAATTCCCACGGTGGCTCCGGCAAACAGGCGCGCTCGGTCATCGATGGCTTGCAGGCCGATGTGGTGACGCTGGCGCTGGCGGGCGATATTGATGCGCTTAACCTGAATCAGCCGCTGATCGATCCCAAGTGGCAGGCACGCCTGCCGGATAACAGTACGCCTTACACCTCTACCATTGTGTTCCTGGTGCGCAAAGGCAACCCGAAAAACATCAAGGACTGGGGCGATCTGGTGAAACCGGGTGTAGAAGTGATTACGCCGAACCCGAAAACCTCCGGCGGTGCGCGTTGGAACTTCTTGGCGGCCTGGGCTTATGCCAAGCACCTGCCGGGTGGAAGCGATGAGAGCGCGCTGAAATTTGTGACTGAGCTGTATCGTCATGCGCCGGTATTAGACACCGGTGCGCGCGGCGCCACAATCAGTTTCGTACAACGCCAACTGGGTGATGTGTTGCTGGCGTGGGAAAACGAAGCCTATCTGTCACTGAAAGAGCAGGGCGGCGACCAGTTGGAAATTGTCACACCGTCGCTGTCTATTCTGGCAGAACCGCCGGTTGCCGTTGTGGATAAAGTGGTTGAGCGCAAAGGCACGCAGAAACAGGCTGAAGCCTACCTGAAATACCTCTACAGCGACGATGCACAGCGCATTATCGGGAAGAACTTCTACCGCCCGCGCAATGCCAAGATTGCTGAAGAGTTCAAAGGTCAATTCGCACCGGTGAAACTGGTGACCATCGATGAAGAGTTTGGCGGCTGGACCAAAGTGCAGGACCAATACTTTAACGACGGTGGCGTTTTTGACAAGATTTTCAATGAAATCAATAAATAATTTTTAAATGCCTACTGGCTGGCCGCTACCTCGATAGCGGCTTTGCCATGTGGATGGGGTAGGTTCACTGGATTATTGCATTAAGAAAGGCTTGGTATGTCACGACGCATTTCTCCCGTCATTCCTGGTTTTGGCCTTACCTTAGGGTTTAGCCTCAGCTACTTGAGTTTGATTGTGCTGATTCCGTTGGCGGGCATGTTTGTCTACGCCAGTCAGCTGACACTCACGCAATTCTGGACGTTGATCACCAGCCGTCAGGTGCTGTTTTCACTGCAACTCTCTTTTGGTACAGCGTTGGCAGCGGCTTTTGTCAATGGCATCCTGGGAACCTTGCTGGCCTGGGTGTTGGTGCGCTATCAGTTCCCGGGGCGCAAAGTGATCGATGCCATGATCGACATGCCTTTTGCGCTGCCCACGGCGGTGGCAGGCATTGCACTTACGGCGCTGTATGCGCCGAATGGGCTGATTGGTGGACTGTTTCCTTTCAAGATTGCCTACACCAGCTTGGGTATCACGCTGGCATTGATCTTTGTCACCTTGCCCTTTGTGGTGAGAACGCTGCAACCAGTGCTGGCTGATATTCCTCGCGAAGTGGAGGAAGCAGCGGCCTGCCTGGGGGCAAAACCGGTTCAGGTATTTTGGCATGTGCTGCTGCCCGCTTTGCTGCCTGCTTGGTTGACCGGCTTTGCACTGGCGTTTGCACGCGGTGTCGGAGAGTACGGTTCGGTGGTGTTTATTGCGGGCAACATCCCCTTTAAAACAGAAATACTGCCGCTGCTGATCGTCTCCAAGCTCGATCAGTATGACTACAAAGGTGCTACCGGTATCGGCGTATTTATGCTGTTGGTCTCTTTCATTATGCTGCTGCTGATTAACCTGTTGCAGCGTCGTATTCAGCCCAAACTGTAAGGCGGTGACAATGGAACAGGTAATTGCTACCGCAGCGCGTGCTCCTAAGGGAAAAAAACGCGCAACGACCTATTACGTGCTGGTGACGCTGGCCTGGCTGGTGTTTTTTCTGGTTCTGGTATTGCCGTTATTGATGGTGCTGACGCAGGGATTGGCAAAAGGCGTGGGGGCCTTTTGGCAGGCGATTTCGGAACCGGATGCGATTTCTGCGCTGAAATTGACGCTACTGGCGACGGTTATCTCTGTACCGCTTAATGTGGTGTTCGGATTGGCGACCGCCTGGAGCGTGACCAAATTTGAATTTCGCGGCAAAAGCTTGCTGTTAGCGCTGATTGACTTGCCCTTCTCGGTATCACCGGTGGTGGTGGGGTTGGTGTACGTGCTGCTGTTTGGTGCGCAAAGTTACTTTTATCCTTTCCTGACCGCGCACAATCTTGAAATTGTCTATGCCGTGCCAGGGATTGTGCTGGCAACCATTTTTGTCACCTTGCCCTATGTGGCGCGTGAGCTGATTCCTTTGATGGAGCAGCAGGGCACACAAGAGGAGGAGGCGGCGCGTTTACTGGGTGCCAACGGCTGGCAAATGTTCTGGCACATCACGCTGCCCAATGTGAAATGGGCATTGATTTACGGCGTGGTGCTCTGTACGGCGCGCGCCATGGGTGAGTTTGGCGCGGTATCCGTGGTCTCTGGCCATATTCGTGGTTTGACCAACACATTGCCGCTGCATATCGAAATTCTTTACAACGAATACAACATCGTAGCGGCCTTTAGCGTGGCGATTTTATTGCTGCTGATGTCGTTAGTGGTATTGCTGTTACGCCAATGGAGCGAAGGGCGTTTGGCAAAACAGGCTGAGAAACACCAACAGGAGCTGGCTCAAAATGAGCATTGATATTCGTAATATAAACAAACAGTTTGGCCAGTTCCGGGCCTTGAATGAAATCAATCTGGCGATCAACAGTGGTGAACTGGTGGCACTGCTGGGACCCTCGGGCTGTGGCAAAACGACCTTATTGCGCATTATTGCCGGTTTGGAAAAGCCGGACAGCGGGCAGATTGTTTTTCACGGTGAAGATGTGTCGGTGCACGATGTGCGCGATCGCAATGTCGGTTTTGTGTTCCAGCACTATGCGCTGTTTCGCCATATGACCGTGTTTGACAACGTGGCGTTTGGGTTACGTATGAAACCGCGCAGTATCCGCCCTTCCAAGCGAGACATTGAAGCGAAAGTGCACGAATTGCTGAACATGGTGCAGCTAGACTGGTTAGCCGATCGTTATCCGGAACAGCTCTCTGGCGGTCAGCGCCAGCGTATTGCACTGGCGCGTGCGCTGATTGTTGAACCGCGTATTTTGCTGCTGGATGAGCCTTTTGGTGCGCTGGACGCCAAAGTGCGTAAAGAGCTACGCCGCTGGCTGTCACGTTTACATGAGAACATCAATCTGACATCGGTGTTTGTGACGCACGATCAGGAAGAGGCGATGGAAGTTGCCGACCGCATTGTGCTGATGAATAAGGGCGTTATCGAGCAAATTGGTTCCCCTGCTGAGGTCTATAACCACCCGGCCAGCGAATTTGTCTATCACTTCCTTGGCGACAGTAACCGCCTGAAGGTGGCGTACAGTGAGAAACCGATCCTGTTCCGCCCACATGAAGTGGCGATCTCTTCCGAGGTTCGAGAAGGGTTTCAGCCGGTTGTAGTGCGAGATATCCGTCCGTTGGGTGCTTTAACGCGTCTGTCGCTGAAAGTTGAAGGTGAACCTGAATTGATTGAAGCTGAAGTGGCACAGGATGATATCAACCTCAACGGGTTGAAACGTGGTGATGTTATCCAGTTCAAACCCAAAGTGTATAACCACGATTGGGAAATCTAAACGGCGGCTACGGTTTCGGAAAATATCACAGGGTTCATAAAAAAACGCCCGCAATCGCGGGCGTTTTTCATTCAAATTGTTTGACAGTAAAATTAACGGTAATCTGGGTTGGATACCACAGAGTAACGCCCACTGCCCACCAGCGTGATGATCAAGCCACCGAAGAAGTAGAGTGCTTCGACTTCCAGCGCCCAGGCACCGACTTTGGTCAGGGTAAAGAAGTTACCGATACCGACCATCAGTGTAGCAACCACCAACGTTAAGGCAGCAATCAGGCCAGAAACACGCGTAAACACACCCAAAATAATCAGGATCGGAGCAACCACCTCACCAATGTATACGCCGTAAGCGATAAAGCCTGGCAGGCCCGCCGCTTGCAGCATCTGTACAATCCAACCCACGCCGTGTTCGATTTTGGCGACACCGTGAAACAGCAACAAAATACCAATGGTCAGACGCAGTAACAGAATGCCCGCATCCTGATGGTCTGCGAGGCGATTGAATGACCGATTGAGCTGAGCAATCATAATAATTAACCCTATGTATGTTCACAAAATTGTGGGAAGGACAACAGGGCGTAGTGTCGCCATTTTAGTGACGCAGAGAAAACAAATTTATTTGACATAGCTAATCAAAAAAATTGCTGTGGTTTGAGCGAGCGGCTTACGGAGAAAGCGGAGGGTGTAAAAATAGCGTTGGAAAGATAGAAAGGCAGTGACGTGGGAAAGTAAGTCAGACTGAGCACAAGGACTGAGGTATTAAAAGAATGCGATGATGTAGTTGTATGAGACCATACCGGAGAAGATGAAAACAGGATGTTTGTGGGTGTAGTATGAAAGAGTATCTGCGGAAATGGTGGGTCGTGCAGGATTCGAACCTGCGACCAATTGATTAAAAGTCAACTGCTCTACCGACTGAGCTAACGAC
>NZ_JAGFPF010000240.1:0-2142 GCF_025962695.1 Candidatus Symbiopectobacterium sp. NZEC135
CGGCTTCCTTCCTCCAGTAGCTCCGTGGGTTCCGCTATATCGACGATGTCACCGCCACGATCGCCTCTGGATAATTTCCAAATTGGTACACTATCGCCCAAGCACAACATCAACCCCTTGGCATCACTGGCGGCACACCCTACCGCCGAAGCCTATCCCTCCGCCGTTGTCGCTGAAAAGGGGCCTGCGGCAAATGACGATTTTTCTGTGACAGAAGCGACTGGCCATTCGGAGGTAGCCTCTTCAGCAGGGGGGGGCTCATCCGGCATCAACAAGGATGATCTGGCCTTGCTGAAGCGCTGGCTTGGTGAGGAAGTCCCAGAGAATGAAAACGAAATGGCGAGCATCGATAAACTGATCCTGCGCGAGGACGGCGTGTATACCCAAACGCTGGAACACTTCCTGGAAAGAGCATTTCTCGCCGATGTAGGCACTGAAGAGCGCAGTGATATGCAGCAGGTCTATATCAACGAGGCATTTCGTAAAATGCAATTGCACGAAGATTTTTTCCAACTGAGCCGCAACGCTCAGAAGTTGGTAGAGAAATACAGCGAAAAACGCAATTCTCGGGTCTTGACCACCATGCCTGGCGTGAGGCGCACCCTCTCTTCACAGACATCACGAGGATGATGGTGTGATAATGGGGAGTGATAATGAGCGTCAGGTGAAAGCATTGATTCATCAGGTAAGCGGCATCCCTGTTGACAGCATTGGGTTGAACGATAGCGTGATCGTCACGTTAGGTCTGGATTCGGTCGAGATGATAGATTTACTGATGCAGCTTGAGGCATTCGGGGTGACGATCCCGTCAGCGCAGATAGACGCTGCGCTGACGGTACGCAATATTGTTGAACTTTTCGCCGGTGCATCTTATCCCGAAAGGGGTCAACCCACTTTGTAATCGGCAAGATGGATATTAAGCAGCTTGAGTTTACGCCACAAGGACGTGCGGCCAATGTTTAACGATAAAGCCATTTGTGAGGCTTTTCCCCGGCAGTGAATGGCTGCCTGGATGAGCGCATCCCGCTCCATCTCTTGTAACGACTGAGGATGGAGGCTCGCTTCTCGCGATGATGTCTCAAGAATGTTTTCACTCAATGGTGCCGGAATATCTTTGACTTTTATTCGGTTGCCGTTGCTATAGCTGTAAGCGCGCTCCAGCACATTGCGCAGTTCTCGGTTATTTCCCGGCCAGGCATAGCGCATGAGCAATTGTTGTGCATCTTCAGAGAGCGTCACGTTAGCGCCGATCTCGCGGCTCATGATCTTAAGGTAGCGCTTGATCAATGCAGGGATATCTTCGCTGCGTTCCCGCAGGGCAGGTACGTGGATGTCGAACGATTGTAATTCGTAAAGCAGGTGGCGGCGAAAGCGGTTTTCCTCAACAAACTGATTGATGTCTATATCTGTGGTGGTGATCAACCTGACATCCAGCGGCACCAACGTCTGGTTGGCCTTGTTGAGCAACCCGGTTTTCAGCAGTTGTAACAGCGCGGTTTGCACTTCTTGTGTCAGGTATTCGACATTCTCTAACAGCAATGTGCCACCTTTCGCCAACTCGAATTTGGAAATGACCGGTTTATCGGTATGCGCGTTGTTGCCCAAAAATTCGCTCGCCATCGCCTCGCGCGGTATTGCCTGGCAATTGATGGTAATAAAGGGCTTATCCCTGCGCTCGCTGGCGTTATGAATAGCCTGTGCCAGATAGGCCTTGCCAAGTCCCTCTTCACCGTGCAGCAGGACGGAGCCGCGCCCCTTTGCCGCCTGCTGTGCAAGGCGAACCACACGCCGAATAGCGCTGGAGGTGCCAACGTAATCAAGATCGTCAAATGTCAGCCGTGCATACGCTCCGCCGTGGCGATGCACCAATTCACGAATGTGATCGATAGGGTGCAACAGCGCGATGTAACGATCGGGCGTATTGGCGACGCCTTTGACAATTTTGAGCGACATCGCCAGTGCGATAAACGCACCTTGAAATTCGACGGCGGTTTCGAACAGGTAGACATCCCGGTTTTCCGCAATGGCATGCGCGATCCGCTGCGGTAAGGTCAACGTATCCTGAATATTTTTTCCTAACAGCTTCTCGCCCTTAACATTGAGCAGGTCGCTGCCGTTTTTGTTCAGATAGAGGATGGTGCC
>NZ_JAGFPF010000241.1:0-2140 GCF_025962695.1 Candidatus Symbiopectobacterium sp. NZEC135
ATATCGTGATTGAGCAAAAGACCTTACAGGCCATCACACGGTATGGTCTGCCGTTTGAATCCACCGGCGAAAGCAGCGATAACGCACTTGCCCTAAAACACCAACTGCGCGCCATGGGAGCCCAGTTTTCCAACAATGACAAAAGCATTCACATCAACTGGATTTCTGATGCATGCGTTGCCTGCCGCACGGGAGCAGGGAGTTACACCGCGTTCATTTCGCTAAAATGCCATCGTCAATGCTATTTCTGTTTCAATCCCAATCAACAGGATTATGACTACTACCAACACCATCTGCGTCAGGCAGCAACGGAAGTTGAACAGATTGCTGCCAGCGGAGAGCCCCTGCAATTTGCGGCGTTGACCGGGGGAGAACCACTATTACACAAAGCGGAAGCGACCGGTTTCTTCAAACAGGTTCAGCACCATTTTCCTGATATTCACGCCCGGCTCTACACTGCCGGCGATCCCCTGGACGAGCAAACCGCACAACAGCTGCAACAAGCCGGGCTGAAAGAAATTCGGTTTAGCATCAAAATTGACGATCCGGCAGAGAAGCAAGCCCGCATACTGCGGCGCATTCGCCTGGCAAAAAAATATATTCCCACTGTAATGGTGGAAATGCCGGTTATTCCCGGCAGCGGCGAACAGATGAAAGCGTTATTGCGCGAACTTGATGCCCTCGGCGTTGACGGTATCAACCTGCTGGAGTTTTGTTTTCCTCTGGCGAATGCCGCCGCGTTTCGCGAACGCGGTTTTACCCTGAAATATCCCCCCTATCAGGTGTATTACAATTATTGGTATGCCGGCGGGTTAGCCATAGCCGGTAGCGAAACATTGGCACTGGAATTGATGCTGTTCGCGTTAGAGCGCGCGTTGAGGCTGGGCGTACACTATTGCTCTTTAGAAAATAAACATACCGGCCAAGTGTTCCAGCAAAACCACCTCAGCCCGGTTGACAACACCTACTATTTTTCTCCCCGAGACGCTTTTTTCAAATGCGCTAAAGTATTCGGCTCGGCCATTACTGCCGTGAAAACCCTTCTGGCCCAACACCACATTCCCGTCAGACACAGCCAGCAACATCACTGTATTCAGTTTCACCCCTCGGCCATTTCCTTGCTTGGTGCATTGCCCGTTGAGGTTTGTCTTTCACTCAACGTTATTGAACACCTTTCAGAAACCGAGCGTTACGTGAAAGAAGTGCAATTACAACACGTGACGCCATCCACCTTTTCACTGGCCGACATTTAAAGGATATGACGATGACCCCTCATCAATTCCCGCAATACCTCATCCAGCGCACCGTGGGTTACGATCTTTTACGCCGGTTGCTGATCGAAGAGCCCACGCCTGCACTGTTGAATTTTCTCCAGCAGCAAGATCTGGCGACGCTGTTCCCTGCGATCGCTGACGCGAATTTCTCTTCAGCAGTAGAAAGTGTGCAGCACGCGCTGGCAGGAGAACCCTTTATCACCGGTGAGAGCGCCTTTGAAAATCTGCATTGGGATTTCACCCGCTTGTTTATCGGCCCTGAGACGCCCCCTGCACCACCGTGGGAATCCATCTATGTATCGCGCGATAAGCTGTTGTTTCAACGTTGCACCCAAGAGGTGAAGCAGGTTTATCAATCCTGCGGGTTGACCATGTCTGACGATGACGGCGAGGCCCCAGACCACATCGGGTTCGAGCTCGATTTTCTTTATCAGCAAAGCCAGTCCGTTGCCGAAGCGTTGCACAGCGGCGCGGCGCTTCAGAACGTCATGCTTTCTCTGCTAAGGCAACGTGATTTTCTCCAGCAGCATACGCTGGCGTTCTGTGATGCGTTTTCTCATAACGTAAAAACACACGCAGAGACCGATTTCTATCGCGGCATCGCTCAGCTATTGCCGGTGTTTTTAACCCACGATGCACAGCAACTCAATCAGGTCGTTGACATGGAGACTGTGCAGGCAACGTCATAACAAAAACGATAACACGCTATGCCCACCGCCATGTCGGCAATGCCGTATTGGCAGATCCGACGGCGGCAGGGTTTTTATGCAATGTGAAAGTAGGAGTATTACATGATCAATAATTTACTTACTGGAATCAGTCGGCGTGCGTTTATCCAGATAAGCTCCGCGGCAGCCGCTATCGCA
>NZ_JAGFPF010000242.1:0-2129 GCF_025962695.1 Candidatus Symbiopectobacterium sp. NZEC135
GATGAAGCTAAGGGTATTGGATCAGGATACGCCCACGCTGGCGTTCGTTATCCGCTATCACTACCCGGATAATGCTCTGCAAACGGCGGCCAGCTCAACGCAGCAAAAAACCGAGCAGGAAGAAAAACAGCGTATCGCGGCCGCATTCAGCCGGTCGGGCACAGCGCGCAACTGGGATTACACCAAACGGGTAGCCGCACACGCCGCCTTTATCGCACCTGACTTCGCCTATGACGATGGTCGTTTTACCTATCTCGGCTTTTCACCGTCGAAAACCCTGCCTGCACCTTTTCTGGTGGTTAACGGTCAGGAGCAGGTTGTCACGCCCGGGGTGATGCAGCAAGGCCGCTACACCGTGCTGACGCTACGTGCCCTTTCGCCGCAACTGGTGTTGCGCTACGGGCACGCCGTGGTCGGCATTGAAAACAGCGCCTTTGGCAAAAGGCCGTTGACCAGGGGTGACACCGTGTCGCCAGACGTCGAACTGGAGGCCAAATGACCGATACGCCTTCGACCGACACTGGGAAAACCACTGCTGAGAGGGAAGCAGAAGCCCGCACACGCCTGCGTGCCGAGAGGACCCCACATACGCAAGAGCAGCGACATGACCCCAACCAGCCTGAAGTGGCCCGTTTTCGCAAGCCCTCCGGGCATCGCACACTGATTGTCATTCTGCTGAGCCTGGCCTTATCGATAGCGCTGTCGCTGGGCGGCAGTCGCTTTTTTGGTACGCTGAAAACCGGTGGTAAGAAAGAGGCGGGAAGTACGCCCCCCTCAGGGATTGCGTCAGCACATGCGCGCCGTGGTCTGGGTATGGACAGCAACCCTTTCGGACAACAGACACCGCCATCCGTCACAGCGTCGGCCAACCAATCTGCCGCCACGTTGCCCCCAGAGCTACCAAGGTTAAATAAGGCGGGGGGGCGTGGCCAGCGCCGGTACAACCACTGCCCCCTCAGAGCGCAGCTCGACCGTCCCCTCAGTGACATTGGTTAAGGGCAAAGAAGAGCAGCCATACCCCAATGAACAGGACGCGTCGCCCCCAGACAGTACCCATAGCAGCGCGACTTTAGCCTCTATCACCCATGTCAGGCGACTGGGACTCGATCCTGATCTGTATATTCCGGTTGATCGCTATATCCCTTGTTCGATGATGCGACGTTTCGTTTCCGAGGTGGGCGGCAGGATCTCCTGCCTGATCGGCGAGGACGTCTACAGCGCCAGCAACCACGTCAGGCTGATCCCGGCAGGCACGCTGGCGCGGGGGATCTATCGCACCGGCGCATTGCAGCACGGGCGCAGCCGGATGTTTGTTATCTGGACTGAATTGCGCACGCCGGAGCCCGGCAGCCTGCAAATACCGCTGACCGATACCGAGGTCACCGGCCAACTGGGCGAAGCCGGTATCACGGGCCGGATCGACAGCCATTTCTGGCAACGGTTTGGCAATGCGCTGATGCTGAGCACGGTGCAGGATGTGGCCGCCGCAGCGGCAGGCGCAGCGCCGGGCAAAGACCGCCATACCGACTACACCGAAAACACCCGTGCCGCCACGGCTGAAATGGCAAAAATCACGCTGGAGAACAGCATCAACATCCCTCCGACGCTCTACCTGAATCAGGGGGACATCATCGGCATCATGACCGGGGCGGATATTGATTTTTCATCCCTCTATCAGTTACGGCTGAAAGCGAGGAGATATGGGCACTGAAAACCTGTCGCTGGATTTCATGAAACAGCAACTGTTCGGTGATCTACTGCCGATTGAAGGACTGACTGAAATCGCCATTAACCGACCGGGCGAGATCCACACCAAAATATACGGAGCATGGCAAAGGCACGCTGCCGCCATCACCCTGCGCCAGTGTTATGCCTTTGCCAACGCGCTGGCCGCCTGGCACGAGGACAATATTGATGATGTGTCACCGATCCTTTCTGCCACACTCGGATCCGGTGAGCGCGTTCAGGTGATTATTCCTCCGGCCTGCGAGCGTGATACCGTTTCCATTACGCTGCGCAAGCCCGCCTTTGAACAAAAAGCCCATCAGTTGTATATCGATAACGGGTTTTATCACCGGGTAACGAATAAGCAGCAGGAGGAAAACCACGATGATGCGCTGACGCAATAC
>NZ_JAGFPF010000243.1:0-2130 GCF_025962695.1 Candidatus Symbiopectobacterium sp. NZEC135
CTTACAATTCTTGAATTATGAAGCCGGAAACGTAAAGTCTGATTGCTTGATTCTACCCATAGTTGCCAATCTGCTGACGGTGATACCTCTTGGTTATCATTGTAGATATAGCCATATGCGCCATGTAGTGCAGGATAAATGTAGGGTTGTAAGATCCCTTGAGGATCGTAATAACCAATTAACGTTGTTACCGGAACGCCAAAGGCATAGGGCGCGCGCTCAACTGACAAATCAACCAGCTCGGGTTTCTGAATCCAGCTATTGCCATTAGAGATATAGTAAAGCGTATCTCCACCATTAACGACCCTACGCAGCCCATTAATAAGTAGTTCAGTACTTGACGTTGCAACATGTTTAATAATAATGACTTTTCTATTGTTATCCGGCGAACTGGGCGGAACGGAGATTGTGGGTGTCCAGTGTCCATCCCATATTCCAATATCGACAACGGTATAATCAGCGATATAGGATTGTAGATTAAGTGCTTCGTTATTTACCATGGGAACAGTAATTCTGAATTGGCTCTGATTCAGCAGAATTATTTCATTCCACAGGGTGCCATCGGATTTATAACTGGCCTGAAATCCTCTATGAATCTCGATAGGAGGAGCCTGATTTATATGCAGATAGCTGACGAATCCAGCGTCGTCATCAATGGTTATGACTCGCCCGGCATTGTTTAAATGCGCGATGGGAATGTGGATGTCTCTTGTCCAGTCACCATCGCGTAACACGATTGCCAGAACTGCATTGTTGGATAAAAATGCCGCTAAGGTGGGCGCACTTAAATCCGTATTAGGTGCGGTAAATGGCTTATCAATATCCACCCTATGAATATGCGGCACCATCGTTCTGGTGGTTGGATCCCACATGCGAAAGCCGCTAGGTGAGGTGCTGGAGAAAACCATTTTACTTTCGAGAAAAGTTTGAACAAGCTTTGCGGTATACGGTGTGTGCAGGGTAAAACTGTTAAATGGACTCATCGGTTCCCCATTTGCCATCGGATCAAAACCAAATGAGTGCCCGTAAAAGGGGAGCTGGCAAGTACCCTCAACACAAGACTGCGCATTATCTACCTGTGCTCTAAAGTTTGGCAGGAAAATATCATAACCGGCATCCCACCCCCATGTTGAATTAATGGTATTGGCTGGACGATGTACAGAACCATCAAACCCACCGGGGAAGTGTGACAAATCATAGGCATGTCCTACTTCATGACTGAATTCATTACCGACAGATTCATCCAGTGTTGCCATCCCTGAGCCACCTGAACCGCCGTGGATTTGTACCCCATTTTCATATTTACCCACGCTATTATGTACCGTGATTTGAGCTGAGTTGACAAAGTGCCAGTGGCCTGAGCCCTCCGAACTATTCAGACCATAATTGGCAAAGTTTATTCCTAGGGATATTAATCCTTTACCAATGTCTTCACGTAAAACACCATTATGCCAATCCCCCATGCCTGGTGCGCGGTCAGTATAAAAGTTTCCGTTTGGTAGCATAACTTCGGTTAGATGCACCGCTTGATATGCGCTAACGACCATCCGCGAAACGGGAACAGTTTGGAAATACTCGCGATGAAATTCCGGTGATTCGGTAAAGGTAAACTCATTACGCGGTGGTGTGAGCATGCCAATATCAATGGTATTTAGCAGTAGCTGTGTGGGTGCGCCGACAGGGATATTTTGCAAATCTCCCGTTAAATTGCCGCTAGTAAAGGTCATGGATACGCCAGGTTTAATCCATTGTGGTGGAAGCGTAACACTCCAGGTATGCTGCGCATAAAGAATATTTTCATTGTACAGTGCATTCTCTCTCAACCACCGGCTTTCAAAAAAAATAAATTTTTCTTCATTGCCGGTAAAAATAAAAGTGCTTGTGCCATTATAATAAACGGTGGTGGTTTGACCCGCAGTGGAATTAATGATGATCATGTTTCCGTAATTGGTATTTCGGGGTAGGTAGATGTTGTTAACCCATAACCCATCGGCAATGCGGATCCTTACTGATACATATTGTTGTAGCAGACTACTAAGATGGCTTGCCGTGGGATCGTTAAGGGTAAGGAGTTCTTCTTTAGTGTTGATAATGTGGTGAGATCCAGTAGGTGGTGTAAACGAGTGGCCT
>NZ_JAGFPF010000244.1:0-2124 GCF_025962695.1 Candidatus Symbiopectobacterium sp. NZEC135
TGACGGTTGCTTTGGTAAATGTTCCCAGCGCATAACTCACTTTGCTGCCATTGATTGTTATCGCTATCTCTCCCTCTAGTGGTTGAGTGCTCACCAACATAAAATCACCAGACTGATTGGTGTAGTAAGCGGTGTGGTCATCCAAAACCCCTTTTTGGCCACTGTACATGACTGAATAGTCAAATTTGACAATGGTTTTAAAAATCTCTTTCGCACCAAAATATCGTCCGTAAAGATTTGGAGCATGAAACAGGCCGAAATGCCCTCCGCTGTTCTGGAGTTTGGAGAAATAGAACTCTGGAATGGAAAAGCTCTCTTGATTCTTGGCTATTTCATCCGCAATGATCTTCATTCTGACTTTGTCTTGCACATAAACACGTGTGTAAGCGCTATACATTAGCGAATAAGACCATAGGAAGGTTGCCAGACAAAGAAAGGTAACAATGCTGATATTTAAAATATTTCTTCTTTCAGCCGTTTCCAGGATGCCATGGCCAAGGAATGATATTGCAAAGAGAAGAAACATCAATGTTCCATTGACAACCCTATCGGGGTAAGAGGGGGAGATGAACATGATAAAGCTTGTCCCCACCGCAATAGCTATCATCAGGTAAGTAGCGTAGATTCTCTTTCTGGAAACAGCGGTTCCTTTGCGAGCGCTTATCACTGCAATCAAAGCAAGCAATGCTAAAACAACATAGCTAATCCATATCAGTGCAAGATGTCCAGAGAGTCGTTCTGTAAAATGAAATACAATTTTTTCTAAAAATGATTTACCTAACCAAACCGGGGTTTCTTTTGCTCTGATAAAATTTCCAGGTGCAAGGATGAGTATGCAAGCACCCACTATTGTCATAAAGGCGTAAATTACTTTGTTGATATCAGTGCTTTTTCTTTTCCAAAAATCGTAACAAATCGCCAATAAGGATAATCCGATAACGAATGGAGCCACGCTTTCATTAGAGCATCCGGCTAACAGACTGATGATTATCATCAATATGCGGATCTTTTTATCATTATTTTGAAGCGTATGGCTTATTCCATATATCCATGCAGCAACAAAAAGATTTGTCCAGTGATAGTTGGCGCTACCAACCACCCAAAATATTGTCTCTCCAATATTAGGATTGGCTATCCAATAGGTAAGAAATACTAACAAAATGACTATACTGTCATTTTTATTCCATTTGAACGAACCCGATGGGGTCTTTGCAATGAAAAGGCAAAAAGACAATACGGCTGTTGCAATTGAAATAGAGTAGATAATACGAGAGTTGATATATAGTAACAATGTGCTGATGTAATCAGCGACCACTCTCCCACTCCATGTCATGTAGTGTTGGTAGTGAGTGTCTAAAGATATGCCTAACAGTGTGTAGTGATAATCATCTGAATGAATAGGTGTATACCACTCAATTAAAAATATTGCTAAAAAAATAGCAGCTGATATTGATATTGTCAGTGTCTTGTTCATCTTTTTGATCTATCTCATTTTGGTGCTTGTTTTTTAATGATGTATCTTGGTCTTTGTTTTACTTCTACATAGATCCTTCCGATATATTCACCTAAAATCCCAATGCCGATAAGTTGAATACCACCGAGAAACAAAATAGAAACTAAAAGGGAAGGATAACCGCGCACCGGGTTCCCAAAAACCAGAGTGTTAAAAACCATCCAGGAACCGTAAAGGAAGGATAGCCCTGCTACAAACAGGCCAATATAGGTCCACACCCTTAACGGGATCGTTGAAAAACTGGTAATACCTTCGAGGGCGAGGTTCCAGAGTTTCCAACCATTAAACTTGGTGTTTCCTGCAATGCGTTCTGCACGGGTGTATTCAACAATGTCTGTTTTACCCCCGGCCCAAGAGAGTATCCCTTTCATGAAAAGGTTACGCTCCGGCATAAGCTTGATATCTTCAACAATCCCACGAGACATTAAGCGAAAGTCACCCACGTTTTCTTCGATCTTAGGTGTGCTAATTTTGTTGTGAAGTTTATAGAACCATTCTGCCGTTTTTCGCTTTAAGTGACCATCCGTAGAGCGATCCGAGCGCTTAGCCAGCACCATGTCTGCGCCGCGTTGCCATTTTTCAATAAGTGCAGGGATTATTTCAATTGGATC
>NZ_JAGFPF010000245.1:0-2122 GCF_025962695.1 Candidatus Symbiopectobacterium sp. NZEC135
TGCATTAACTCTCTTGTTATCCGTTGTGATTTTCTTGCCATCATAACGTGGCTGTGAGAATAAGGTTACACCCAATTGCCCACAACGCTACCTGAACAACTTCAGATTTCTGATAGATCAGACAATTCTGCATCGATATTGTATACTCGCTGCCCTACTCTCTATCCCTGGCATACACAACGAAGGCTAGCTAATGAAAGGCATCGTATTAGCGGGTGGGTCTGGCACAAGGCTTTACCCCATCACCCGTGGTATCTCAAAACAACTCCTGCCCATTTATGACAAACCGATGGTGTATTACCCCATCTCCGTACTGATGCTGGCAGGCATTCGAGATATTCTGATTATCAGCACCCCGGAAGACCTTCCTTCTTTCCAGCGCTTGCTCGGCGATGGCAGCCACTTTGGCATCAACCTCAGCTATGCGGAGCAACCGAGCCCGGATGGACTGGCTCAAGCGTTCATCATCGGTGAAGAGTTTATTAACGGTGAGCGTTGTGCATTGATTTTGGGTGATAATATCTATTTCGGCCAAAGTTTCGGCAACAAACTAGAAAGTATAGTGGCACAGGAACGAGGTGCAACGATATTTGGCTATCAGGTAACCGACCCTGAGCGTTTTGGCGTGGTGGAATTTGATGCCAACTTCAAAGCGCTTTCGATTGAAGAGAAACCGCTTAAGCCCAAATCTAATTGGGCGGTGACCGGGCTCTATTTCTATGACAAAGATATTGTTGAAATGGCCAAACAGGTCAAGCCTTCTGCCCGTGGCGAGCTGGAAATCACTACGCTCAACCAGATGTATCTGGAGCAAGGCAAGCTTAACGTTGAACTGCTAGGGCGTGGTTTCGCCTGGCTGGATACCGGAACCCATGATAGCCTGATTGAAGCCTCACAGTTTATTCACACTATCGAGAAGCGCCAGGGGCTGAAAGTCGCGTGTCTGGAAGAGATTGCTTTCCGGAAAGGCTGGATTTCACGTGAACAGGTCGCTGAAGAAGCGCGTGTACTATGCAAAACGCAGTATGGGCAGTATCTGGCGCGATTACTTGAAGATGCTCGCCAGTAGGTTTCCCCATATTCCTCAGCGTACACCGAGGATTGCTTATGGCAGAAGCAGATAATAACCCTCACACAGATTTAACAAACACTATGCAAGTGATCGACACCCCCATTTACGGCGCAAAAATTATTCAACCCAAAGTATTTGGCGATGCGCGCGGTTTTTTTCTGGAGACTTTTGAGAAAAACCGTTATCAGCAAATGCTCAACATCGATCTGGATTTTGTGCAGGATAACCACTCTCGCTCCAGCAAAGGCGTGTTACGCGGTCTGCATTATCAAAAAACGCACCCTCAGGGCAAGTTAGTCCGTGCAGTTCGAGGTGAAGTGTATGATGTGGCAGTGGATATTCGCCGTGATTCCCCGAGCTACGGAAAATGGTTTGGCATGCTGTTAACGGAAGAGAATAAAACCCAGCTTTGGCTGCCGCCGGGGTTGGCGCATGGTTTTGCCGTGCTCTCTGACATTGCGGATTTTGAATATAAATGCACGGAATATTACCAACCTTCTGACGAAGGCTGCCTACTGTGGAACGACCCTGATTTGGGCATTGAGTGGCCGCTGGAATCCCCTCTGCTTTCAGAAAAGGATAAACTCGGTAAACGCTTCAAGGAGTTGAGCTAATGAGAGTGCTATTGACTGGTGCCAACGGCCAACTTGGGCGCTGTTTCCAGGATAGGCTGCCTGCTGGTTGGCAAATTCTTGCCACCGATTTTGCCGAATTGGATATTACCGATCTTGAACCACTCACTGCGGCTGTAGCCGCTTTCAGACCAAATGCTATTGTTAACGCAGCGGCCTACACAGCAGTGGATAAAGCAGAAAGCGAAGTAGAATTGGCGGAACGCATTAACGCTGCTGGCCCGGCTAATTTGGCAAGTGTAGCTGCACAGCACGGCATTCGTTTAGTGCACGTCTCAACCGATTACGTTTTCGATGGCAACACCACCACGCCCTACACCGAAGAGAGTCCAACCAATCCACTTAGCGTGTATGGCATCACCAAACTGGCGGGTGAGCGCGCCGTTAGCGCGGCGGCACCTGATGCGATTATCGTGCG
>NZ_JAGFPF010000246.1:0-2121 GCF_025962695.1 Candidatus Symbiopectobacterium sp. NZEC135
GGCGAGTCCCGCCACGGATTTAGGGGGCGGGATGGTACTGGTAACAGAACTGGTCGTGGGCCTGATTTTAGCCGTAACGCTTTGCTTGCCTTTTTGGATGGTGATAGCGCTGGGTGAACTTATCGATAACCAACGCGGCGCGACGATAAGCGATAGCATCGATCCGGTGCACGGTGTTCAAGGTTCCATTCTCTCTGGTTTTTTCAATTTTGCCTTTGGCGCGATCTTTTTTGCTCAAGGCGGTATGCGTTTGCTGGTTGAAGTATTGGCAGCAAGTTACCGGGTATTGCCCAAAGGGAGTGAGCTGAGTGAAATGAACATTAACGAGACCGGGCATTTACTCTTGATGTTAATGCAAGGCAGCATCATGTTGGCAGCACCGGTGCTCATTGTCATGATGTTGTCAGAAGTATTGTTAGGTGTCTTTTCGCGTTATTGCCCGCAGCTTAATCCATTTTCTCTCTCGTTGACCATCAAAAGCGTCATCGCTTTTGCTGTATTTTTGCTCTATGGATTCCAATCATTGACTGAAAAACCCTTACCTCTTTTTTCTTTACAGGCGTTTCAACGCTTTTTTATTTGACGTCATGGAGAAAGAGATATGGCTGAGAAAACAGAAAAACCGACAGAAAAGAAAAGACGTGATTCAGCAAAGAAGGGACAAACTTTTCGCAGTCGGGATCTTGTTGCAACGGTGGTATTAATTTCAGGTGTTTTTTTCCTGGGGAGCGGCATGGATTTTGGCCCGCTTATCGAACTATACAGTATTGCATTACTATATAACAACAAGATGACAGCTATCTCATACAGTATTCAATTGGTGGTGATTTTATTGCAGATGTGTCTGCCTTTTATCGCTCTGTGTATCGTTGTCGGGTTTGCCACAACATTGTTGCAAACTAAATTTTCAATAGCTACTGAAGCTTTACGTTTTAACATCAAAGCACTCAATCCAATCGAAGGATTTAAAAGGATATTTAGTCTTAGGACTGCTAAAGATTTTGTGAAATCATTTTTGTATCTGGGCGTATTGTTTGGTACGTGTTATACCATTATCGTCTACGAATTAAAAAACATACTTTTGGTTTATCATGGCACCCTTATACAGTTAATTGCCTATTGGGTGTCTGTCACTATAAAAAGTATATTGCTCTTTATTCTTTGGTCTGTGCTTATTTTGTTGGCGGAATTCATTGTTGAATACTTTCTCTACATCAGAGAGATGAAAATGGATAAGCATGAGGTAAAACAAGAGCGCAAAGAGTTGGATGGTAATCCTGAAATCAAGCGAGCCCGACGCCGGGCGCATCATGAAATTCTCTCAAGTGAAGAGCGAACCGCAATCCGAAACTCAGAAGTGATCATGGCCAATCCTACACATATTGCGGTTGCAATTTATTTTAATATGGAAGTGGCTTATTTACCGTTTATCTCTTTGCGATGTTCAAACATGAAAGCGCAGGCAGCAATTGCCTATGCGGAAAAAGAAGGAATACCGGTTGTTCGTGACGTAAAGTTGGCAAGAAAACTTTATAGCAGTTACACCGCATACAGTTTTATTTCAATAAACGATGACGCGCTTATGGCTGTTATGGATATATTGATATGGTTGCGCCGAGTCGAACTCGAAGAATTGGATGCGTTTAACGATAATAATGAAGTCAATGAGTATGAAGGCGAGGTTTCTCAAGAATCGCCATTGGCAGATTCTGGAACAAAATTATGTGATAAGAAACAATAGTACGTTTTTTTTGTACCCGGGTTTCATGGGTGAACAGTATGATAGTGCTTGTATTCATTACTATCTACACTCTCGATGAATTTATCGTTATATTAACATTTTTCCATTTTATCCATAATATGGAAGGTCTAAGATGAGCTTTAAAAAGGTAATGGATGCTAAAAATGAATTGCGTGATGAAGTTGAGGAAACATTGCACAAAGATTATTCTGAGCAACTCATGGATGCCATTCATAATGGTGCAACGTTAAAAGATGTTCATGGCGTATCGAACGAAACAATGAGTGATGTTTATAAGCTTGCCTATGACTTTTATCATATGGGCAAGTTAGATGACGCTGAATCACTTTTTCGCTTTTTATGCATCTACGATTTTTATA
>NZ_JAGFPF010000247.1:0-2119 GCF_025962695.1 Candidatus Symbiopectobacterium sp. NZEC135
CATGCGGAACGCTTTGCGTCTGCCAAGACAGTCGCCAATAAAACCGCCCAACAATGAACCTAGAAAATACCCCAGCATCAATGCGGACGTGAATGCCGCATTCAGGTAGTTGTTAGACCAACCGTTACTAACCAGTTTGGCTAACACCACATTGCCTGAATAACTGAGAAAACCGGTCAGTAATAAACTAAAACCAATAATGCCAAAAATACGATAATGAAACGTAGATACCGGTAAACGATCTAATCTCGTGCCAATGCCATCATGATGTTTCATGTTATTGCCTCAGTGCATTGCCTGGTCATATAAGGCTGATATAACCGTCATACTTCAAGTTGCCTGTGCGTTGGCTGCGTTCGTTCACCCGAATCACTTACCTGAGTAAGCTCATCGGGACTCACTCACTTGCCGCCTTCTTGCAACTCGAATTATTTAGGGTATAACGACAGAGAAGATGTCAGAACTGACAATCAGTATTTCTGTCGCTGTAGGGTATATCGCCTTATTTTTATTAATAATCACTCAGGCAATGCGCAAGGCATAAGATAACATTCACTCGATGTGCTCAATGAATGCGTATTTTACACATTCAAAATATCAGTTTTATATTATTCTTATGGCAAAAATCAACCCATTCATCGCCCGGTGTCTTATCGGTTATAATGTAATTTATATGACTAAAATCCACTAACTTGACGAACGCCTTTTTATCAAACTTCGAATGATCGATAAGCAGCGCCACTTCGGTGGCTTGCTGAATCATCGCCTTTTTGATTTCGGCTTCCGCTTCATTCGAATCAAGCGCACCGCTGTTCATATCCAATCCTTTACAGCTCATCACCATAATATCGACGTGATATTTTCCAATCACTTCTTTGGTAATGCGTCCTTGTAACGACAGCGTATTTTTATTCAGCTCACCGCCTGTCGAAACGACATTGATTTCTGACTGCGCCAATTCATGAAAGGCCTCTGTTGAATTGGTCAGTAGTGTCAGGTCGTTCCTTTCCTTTAACAGCTTTAATAATTCCACCACGGTAGTGCTGGAATCCGCAGCCATGGTTGTTTTGTGTTCGGTAAACGGCAGCGCGTTTAATGCGATAGCCTGTTTTTCTTCAATAAAAGATTTCGCTCTCTTATAGAAGTGCACATTCTCCGTCAGGCTGCTGGCGTTTAATACCGCACCGCCATAGGTTCGGGTGAGATATCCCTCACCTTCTAATTTCTCGAGATCCCGACGAATGGTTTCTTCCGTTACTTGAAAAAGATGACTCAAATGGGTCACGGTGACTTTCTTGTCATTTGCGACCATCTGTTTTATCGATTGAAGTCGATCTTTTGCTGCCACAGTAATACCCCTGTTTCCGTTAACAACATGATATTTGCGTATTATGTCACATACCATATGTACTTTCAAAAAAACATGTCTGAATCACAGAAAAATCATGTCTTTTTATATTGAAACAGAGGTAACTGTCGCGATTAATGTGACTTATCCAACGCTTCAGCCATTTCCCGCATCAGCGCCACATCCCCCTCTTCGAGGTGAATATTCGCCGCTTCCACATTTTCACGCACCTGCTGCGGTGATGTGGCCCCGCTTAAAATAGAAATCAGGTTGCTTTGAGCCAAGATCCAGGCCAGCGCCAGTGTGGGAACGGAGCACTGATACTTCTGGCACAACGGTTGCCATTGTTCCAACATAGCAATGACTCGCGTCATATTGCCCGGCTGGAACCACAGCTTGTTGGCCCGCGCACCGGTGGGAACATAATCGCGCGCAATGGTCCCGGTCAGCAGCCCTTGCTCTAACGGAGAGTAAACCTGCAACACAATGCCATGATGGCGGCACAGCGGCAGCAGATCCTGTTCCACCGCTCTGTCCAGCAGGCTGTATTTCGCCTGAACAATATCGAGATCGCCATATTTCAAATAGCTTTCGATATGGCTGGCATCGACATTGGCAGCACCAATGGCCTTGATTTTCCCTTCTTTCTTCAACGCATTGAGCGCGTCCATGGTTTCAGCGATCGGGGTAAAATAGGGCGGCACCGATTGCCAGTGCGTGATGTAGATATCGACAGCCTCAATGTTTAAGCGCGCCAGGCTGGCCTCAATT
>NZ_JAGFPF010000248.1:0-2119 GCF_025962695.1 Candidatus Symbiopectobacterium sp. NZEC135
CGTTGCCCGGTGAAGGCCCAGGTGCCGCTGGCATCCGGGATCAAATTGACCTCGTTGCCCGCTGCGCCAAGGATGCGCAAATCGTCTTCAGGTTTATCGGTGACCGACAGCGCACGCGCCAAATCGAGCGTGATGCTGTTGGTGCCGGAAGTCCCGAGATCGAAGATTTCGATGTTGTCGATGCTTAATCCCAGCGCAGTGAGATCGAGCGCCAGATGTTCGCCATTCAGTGCCAGCGTATCGGTGCCTGCGCCGCCGTCGATATGCAGCGCGTCCAGTGCGGAAATCTGAAGCAGGTCATCGCCCTCACTGCCGGTCAACGTGTTGCTGTCAGTCGGTGCGATAGCCACGCCGCCGATGCTGTAACTGATCTCGCTCGGCGTGGTGACCGTGGCGCTGGCGCCGGTACTTTGCACCTCGTGCAGGCTGGCAAGCGTCAAGGTGCTGTCGTCATGCGCCGTGCTCGTGTCGTGACTGGTCGCCGCAGTGTGGCTGGTTTCCAGCGAGGCGCCGCTCTCCTCAAGGGCCAGGCTGTGGCTCTCAAGGCTTGCGAGCGTAAGCGGGAGTGAAATACCGGTAGTCAGTCCGGCAGAAACGCCGACGCTGTTACCTGCAATATCCTTGACGGATGCTTCTACCAGCGTGCCGGTCAATACGCCAAGGATGTTAAACACCGTCAGCCCCAGCGTCGCGAGTAGCGAGCTTTCCAACCGTGCGGTCCAACTGCCATCGGCTTGCACCGTGCCGGTCAGGCTAATGCCGTTAAGCACCGAGTTGGTTTTGAGCAGAGAAACGGACACCTGCGCACCCGCTTGCACATTGCGACTTTCGCCGTGAATTGCCAGGCCGTTGGTGATAATACTCAGCGCACTCAGCAGCGTGGTCGGGTCGATACCCAATTGCGGCAGCGCATGCGTTTTCACAATCGCCGTGCCGCTGGCACTTGTGGTGTTGCCATAGCGATCGGTCACTGTGACACCCACGTTCAGGTTGCCATCGAGAATATTGAGCAGGTTCTCCTTCGGTACGCTTACGCTCCAGTTGCCATTGGCGGCAACCGGGACGGTCAGCACCAATCCGCCGACGTTGACGCGGATGCTGCCGCCTACGGCGTTACTGACGGTCCCACTGATGGTTTGATTGACCTGCGCTTCCGTCAGATTGAGATAGCCATCACCGAACAGGGAACCCAACGACAGCGTCGGCAGGTGATGGATACCGATGCCCACGCCAGTACTGATGCTGACATTCTTGCCCGCCGGGTTGGTGAGCGCTACGCCCAGCGTCAGATTACCATCGGTCAGTGCGGTGAGATCGGTGGCGGACAAACCGACCGACCAGGTGCCATCGCTTTGTACCACGGTCGTCAGGGTTCTGCTGCCTAACGTGACGCGCAGCGTTGAACCCGCGGCGTTGGTGGTGGTACCGCTGATGATCGGATTGGTCACCGCCTCCACCGCGTTTAGCAAACCATCGCCGCCAAACAGCGGATTGAGCGTGATGGTCGGTGCGGCATTGATGGCAACCGTTACCAGGCTGTTTTGGCTGATGCTGTTACCTGCGGTATTGGTCAGTTGGGCATTCACGGTGAGAGAGCCGTCTGCCAAGGCTTGCAGATCCGTTGTCGGCAGGTTCAATGACCAACTGCCACCCGCGTTGATGGTGGTGGTGTAGGTTTTTCCTCCGAGCGTTAATGTCAGGGTGGTGCCCGCTGCCGCCTGTGTGGAGGTACCGCTCAGGATTTGTGTGCTGAGCAGATCGTTCAAATCCAGAATGCCATTGCCAAACAGCGGGTTGAAGGTGATGGTTGGCGGCGTGAGTGCCACCGTCAGGCCTGCGCTGGTGCTGTTGCTGTTGCCTGCGCTATCGGTCACCGTTGCGTTGACGGTCAGGTTGCCGTTGACCAAAGATTGCAATTGCGTTGATGACAACGGGATGCTCCACACGCCCCCGGCACCCACGGTGGTGTCCAGTGAGAGTCCACCTATTGTGACCGTTACCTTCGATCCCTCCGCCGCCTTGGTTGTGATACCGCTCAGCGTTTGGCCCAGCGCCGCTTCCGCCACGTTGAGATAGCCATCGCCGCCAAACAGCAAATTAAGGCTGATGGTCGGCAAGT